>CANHMH010000029.1 GCA_947461635.1 Flavobacteriales bacterium
ATGCAAAGGTACGATTTTGCGGACGTAATTGAAAATTTTCTTTGAATTCCATTGGTTTAATTTCCTTGCTGTATCTTTGTTGCATGGAAGCAATTTGGTACGGGAATAAAATGAAAGTGGGAGTTCTTGGTGGTGGACAACTTGGACGTATGCTCATTCAAGAGGCAACGAACTTGAATATTCACCTACACATGATGGATGGCGACGCCTCCGCTCCTTGTGCGCAGCTCGCTCATTCCTTTACCTGTGGTTCCATTACCGATTACGATGCCGTTTATGCTTTTGGCAAGGACAAAGACCTCATCACAGTTGAAATTGAAAACGTTTCCATTGAAGCACTGGAAGACCTGGAAAAAGAAGGCGTGAAAGTCTTTCCGCAACCGCGTGTTTTGCGCATCATACGCGACAAAGGATTGCAAAAACAATTTTATACCAATCAAAACATCCCAACTGCTCCCTTTGCTTTCATTGAAAATCGAGTTGATTTGTTAGCAAAAGCAAGTTTTCCCATTGTACATAAACTACGTACAGGCGGCTATGATGGAAAAGGAGTGAACATTTTGAAATCAGAAGCAGATGCACAGACATCTTTCGATGAACCGAGTATCATTGAGAACAAAATTCCTTTTCAAAAGGAACTTTCTGTCATCGTGGCTCGAAATCAAAATGGCGAAATGACTACTTTTCCCTGCGTGGAATGTGAATTCAATCCAGAAGCGAATTTGGTGGAATTCTTATTTTCTCCAGCGGACATCGATTCGAATGTTGAACAACAAGCCGATGAAATTGCGAAGGACATCATTCAGAAGCTAGACATGGTTGGACTTCTAGCAGTCGAGTTCTTTTTAACGAACGACGGAAGTTTATTGGTGAATGAAATCGCACCACGTCCACACAACAGCGGACACCACACCATTGAAATTTGTCACACCTCTCAATTTGCACAGCATTTACGTGCAATCCTCAATTTACCCTTGGGCGATTCGTCTTTAATTCAATGTGGATCGATGATCAACCTTGTTGGAGAAAAAGGATTTGAAGGTCCAGCAATCTATGAAGGATTGAAAGACATCTTATCTATCCCTGGTGTTTACCCCCACATTTACGGGAAAGAAATCACGAAGTCCTTCCGCAAAATGGGACACGTCACCATCACAGGCTCAAACATGGATGAAGTCCGTGAAAAGACGAAGAAAGTTCAAGAGTCCATTCGCGTCATCGCATAAAAAAAGGACCACTTTTCAGCAGTCCTTTTCCTTAATTTAGTTTACTTGATCTTATTCGATGATCAATTTTTTCGATGTTGTTTGTCCGTTAACTGTTAACTCAACAAAGTAAACACCCGCTTTGAAGTTGCTTGTATTCACGTTGATTTGGTAGTCACCTTGAACAGATCCATATGCTTTCTCGCTCATTACTTTTCCAGCAAAGTCAACTAATTTCATTGAAACGTTTGACGCTTGAGCGATGTGGAGATTAACCGTTGCAGACGTTGAAGCTGGATTTGGATAAACCGTCATCACATGCGTCAAGTCAGTTACAGGCATATCATTCAATCCACCTACATAACCATTTGCTACTGCTTCAGCGATTGTTGCACGTCCAGCATTGTCAATTTTCCCTGTTGGATCGATAATCATACCGATGATGTGCATTTTCGTTTCATCCCATTCAGCCGGTAAGGTAAAGCTCATGTTCGTTGTATACGTGTCACCAGCAGTTACGGTAGTAGGAAAACTGTTTGGCATTCCTGTAAAGCTTGGTGCAATCGCACGAGCAACGTGGTTGTATAACATTGTTGCAGCTGGAACAGGATTCGATAAAGCTTCAAATCCACCCATCACACCGTTGTTACCACCAGCGTATGCATTCGACTGACTCCATCCAGCACCAGTCCCGGTTACATCATCTTCCGTTAATACGCAAGCAACTTTATAATTGCTATTCGCTGCCATCGCGAAATTCGACGTTACCGAAACATTTAACACACGTGTTGTCGCATCCCATGTCGCACCGTTAACGATTGTCGCAACTGGAGCCGTTTGCAAACGTGCAAAGAAATCTTGACTCATTCCAGATGGATCTACATCCGCTAAACGGTCAACTACTGCACTTGGGTAACCATTGATCAGTCCACCAAT
Source organism: Flavobacteriales bacterium (assembly GCA_947461635.1). Classification (GTDB taxonomy): domain Bacteria; phylum Bacteroidota; class Bacteroidia; order Flavobacteriales_D; family Crocinitomicaceae; genus UBA952. The sequence goes on from CANHMH010000029.1 coordinate 2,142, forward strand.
TCCGGCATCGTAATCTGTTACAGTCATTGGGTCTCCATTGTGTACAGCGACTCCAGCCCAGTATTGATCGTATTTCGTTTCGAATAAGTCCATGAATACAGCACCACGTGGACACCACTGACACCAAGTACCTGTTCCTTCTTCACCAACAACCATTTTTCCTAAAGCAGGGACAACTGGATCGATTTGACCAGTTAAGGTATTGTCAGAAGCGATGTCGTCATTTCCACCATTGATATTCGAAATCGTTGCTATGTATGTTTGATTTCCAGGAACCAAAATGTTCGCAGGCATATTCACGGTGTATGCACCGATGCTCGCAATGTTAACACCTGTTACAGAGAACGGGTAGTTTTGACTATTGTAAGAAAGATTGACATCAAATGAAGTAATCGCTGTTGCTCCAGCGTTTAACACTTTCACCGTTGGCGTTACATTTTGTCCAGCAATTTCTCCACCCATGTTTACACTTGCAATCATGGCATTCAAATTCGGCAATGTGTACGTTTGGTGATCAAAACTTACGTTATCCATGTAAAATGCACTGTTTTGAACCGGATAGAAATCCGCTGCCGCAACTGCATTTACTCCATTCACCCATGTTCCGATAAGTGCACCATTCACATATGCTTTCCATACATGTAGTGTTAAGTTTGCTTCGATTTTCAAGGTAAACCAGGTGGCATCTGTATAAGAACCAACTGCAAGATTTGGTGTGTTCCCATCATCGATGGAAACTTGTCCAGCATCCATGTTGACATTTAACGCCCAAACTTGACCTAAAGTCGCTGCCGCTTGTAAATTGTAATAAGCATTTTTCCCTGAATTGATGTAAAAATCAGATTGTAAAGTGAAAATTCCACTGTTGTACACTTGTCCAAATTTCAAGACAACATCTTGTGGTCCACCTCCTGCCACTGTAGAGGCAAGAAAAATGGAGTTCGGCGCTGAATTGGCGTTGTTATTAGTAATGGTAACATCTTCTGCGTTCCCTTCTGTCCCACTCCAAGTGGACCAAGAAGCCGATTGAGGCCCTAAAAAGGAGCCTGCTGCATAAGTATCAAAATTATCTGAAAATATTTGCGCAAACGAAGTGCTGCACAATAATACAGATGCAATAAATAGTGTAGTTTTTTTCATGTTGTTGAATGAATTAATGGTTTTAGCGAAGGAAAAGTACGTAAATTCTATGAGAATAAAGCTTTTTCCTCGGTATTATTTGCAAGGAACTGAATCACTTCTGCTGCTCCTACAAGTCCAAATAATGCCGGCATGTATGAAACTGTACCATAGAAAGACTTTTTAAAATTAGTTCCATTGGTCATTTTCAATGAATCCTTTTGTTGGATTTCGGTCGAAAAAACGGCTTTGATACCACGGTAGGAAATGTTTTTACGCTTCAGCCGCTTCTTCATGTGTGCACCGAGTTTACATCCCTCGACATGTTGAATGTTCGTAACTTTAATTTTACTTGGATCGGTTTTTCCTCCCGCACCCATGTGACTGATGATTTTTACTTTTTTGCGTTTGCAGGCAATCAGCCATTCCAATTTTGGCGTGACGGAGTCAATGCAGTCCATGACATAGTCTGGTTGATGTTCGTCGAGCAATTCCCAAACACGCTCAGGTAGAACAAACTCTTCGACGATGTTTAATTGTATTTCTGGATTGATGTCCCTAATTCGTTCTGCGAGTACAACGGCTTTATTGATCCCTATGGTACTATCAAGCGCCGTTAATTGACGGTTTTTATTCGTTGGATCAAAGACATCTCCATCGATAATCGTCATTTTTCCAATTCCTGCACGTGCGATAAATTCTCCGGCAAATGAACCGATTCCACCAAGTCCAACAATGAGCACATGAGCATTTTTCAAACGATCCATTTGTTCTTTAGAAAACAATAATTCAGTCCGCTCCAACCAATTTACCATGACGTTTTTTTTCCGCAAAGATATTTTATTCTTATTCAATTAAATAGGAAAAATCAAGTTGTTAATCTGTAAAAATGAACGTGAACCATGAATTTTTACTATATTCGGCAGGTAAACTAAACTATTTTTATGGAAAATAATGCACGAAAAGGACATCCAACAGGACTTTGGTACTTGTTCGGAACAGAAATGTGGGAGCGTTTTGGCTACTACTTGATGCTTGGGATTTTCTCCCTTTATATGATTGATGGATGGAACAATGGCGGAATGGGATTCGATGCCGAGAAAAAATCTGACATCTATGGTACGTATTTAGGATTAGTGTATTTAACACCGTTTATTGGTGGACTTTTAGCCGATCGTATTTTAGGATACCGTCGTTCCATTATTATGGGTGGACTCATGATGTCTGCAGGTTACTTCTGTTTATCGATTCACAACGAAACAGCCTTTTACGTGGCATTGATGCTGATCATCCTTGGAAATGGATTCTTTAAACCAAACATCTCTACCCTTGTTGGGAATCTGTACAGTGCAGATGACATGAAGGATAAAAAAGATGCTGGTTACAACATTTTCTACATGGGAATTAACATCGGAGCATTCATTTGTAACTTCGTCGCAGCATACATGCGCATCAACTACGGTTGGGGACACGCGTTCGCAGCAGCAGGAGTTGGAATGTTAGTCGGTGTTGCTATTTTCATTTTAGGAACAAAACACATCAAACATGTTGATGTTGTTAAACCAGTACAAGATGGAGATATGTCGACTGTACGTATTTTCTCTATGACCGTTCTTCCAATGTTCGTTTTTGGTATTCTTGGATACATGATCCCTGGAAACTTCCTTGGTTCAGATACAAATGATGCCTTCATTATTGGATGTTTACCAGTCATAGCCTTCTTTATTTATTTAGCATTCAAATCCGAAGCGAAAGAAAGCCGTGCAATCAAAGCATTGCTTGCCGTATTTGCGTGTGTGATTTTATTCTTCGCGATTTTCCACCAAAATGGAGATGCCTTAACAGTTTGGGCGGAAGACCACACGAACCGTGAAATGTCTGAAGGCGTAGCAAACGTAGCTGGAAGTGTTGGAATGGCACAAGTTGTAGTAAACAATGACATCGTTTCATCCTCTGATAGCGAATTTAAAGCAACCATTGATTCTATGAGAAAAGTGGAAGAGGGAATGCCGAAAGTAACAAAAGCAGAATTGAAAGCAAAAGCAGATTTGTCTGGTGAAATTTCTCAATTAGAAAGCTCTCGTAAATACTTCGCAACCTTACCGAAGGATGAAGTTCCTGCGAAAGGTGAAGACATGAAATTGTATTCTACAGAGTTGTATCAGTCTATTAATCCATTCTGGGTGGTGACATTAACTCCAATTATCGTTGGATTCTTTGGTTGGATGCGTCGCCGCAAAAGAGAACCAAGTACTCCTACTAAAATCGCGATTGGATTAGTAATTACAGCATTATCTGCATTAGTAATGGTTGGTGCAGTATTCGCAACAAATGGAATGTCTGCAAAAGCAGGATCAATTTGGTTAATTGCCTCATATGGTGTCATTACGATTGGTGAACTCTGTTTATCACCTATGGGACTATCACTCGTTTCTAAATTATCCCCTCCAAGAATAACAGCGTTAATGATGGGTGGATTCTTCTTAGCGATCTCCGTTGGAAATAAATTATCTGGAATGTTATCTAGCCTATGGGAAACCATTCCTGAAAAACAGAATTTCTTCTATTTGAACTTTGGATTGGTCATGGCAGCTGCTGTTATTCTATTCTTGATGCTACGCTGGTTAAATGGCGTAATGCGCGAAAACAACGTTCAATAAAATTATTTTAAAGCCTCTGATTTCAGAGGCTTTTTATTTTAACACCTAATTTAAAGATGCAAACACTCGAACAAATTCAAAGCTTTGAAGGTAAATACCCAAAACAGATTTGGAGTCTTTTCTTCACGGAAATGTGGGAACGCTTTTGTTTCTATGGAAACCGTGGCATGTTGGTCGTATTCATGACAAACATCCTTTTCTTTTCGGATCAAGAAGCCAATTTAAAATATGGTGCGATTCAAGCATTCGTATATGCATTCACCTTTATTGGTGGACTTTTCGCAGACAAAATCCTTGGTTTTCAAAAATCGCTTCTTTGGGGCGGGATTTTAATGATTTCAGGAAGTTTAATCCTCGGATTAGATGCCAAAGCAAATTTCTTTTACGGGATTTGTTTAATCATCATTGGAACAGGATTCTTCAAACCAAACATTTCCACGATGGTTGGAGAATTGTACCGCGCTGGAGATACACGTCGCGATGCAGGATTTAGTTTATTCTACGCAGGAATCAACCTTGGCGCTTTATTTGGCGGTGGACTTTGTGTATACGTTGGTAAGACGTATTCATGGAATATGGCGTTTGCGTTATCTGGAATCTTCATGTTGGTCGGATTAATTAATTTCTTGCTGACACGCAAAAACCTCGGTCCAATCGGACAAGCTCCAGTAACAACGGATGAGAAAACAGCGAAAAGAAATCAATACTTAGTGTATGGTGGATCAATTATCTCCATTCCCTTCATTTATGCTATGATTACGAATACCGCATACACGGACATCTTCATGTTTATTATTGGGCCTGCAACCCTACTCTACTTGATATTCGAAATGAGTAAACTCGATAGGGAGCAAAACAGAAAATTAGTGGGTGCGATGATTTTCATTTTTCTGTCTATTATCTTTTGGTCGTTTTTTGAACAAAGTGGTGGATCTCTCAGCTTGTATGCTGAAAAATTGATCTCGAAAGATATGCTTGGACTTAAATTTGACCCCAATGTAGTTAATAACTCCGCTAATTCACTTTTCGTGATTATTCTGAGCGTATTTATTGGTTTGATGTGGATTTGGTTGGCGAAAAGAAAAATAGAGCCGAATTACTTCATGAAATTTGGATTGGCATTTATTTTCTTAAGTATTTCCTTCTTGTTGTTTTATTACACGCGCTTTATGTTGGATAACGCTGGACTAGCTTCCCTTGGATTATTCACCTTTGCTTACATGGTCATTTCGATTGGAGAGTTGTTTTTATCACCAATTGGCTTATCCTTAATGACGAAGTTATCTCCGAAACATTTGTGGGGCGTGATGATGGGGATGTGGTTCTTGGCATCTGCTTACGGCCAATATGCAGCAGGAATCTTAGGCGCAGGAATGGCAAGTCCGAAAAAGGACGCAAGTCCAATGGAGCGCATGATTGCCTATACAGATGGATACCAACAATTGGCACTTTATGCATTGATTACTGGCGCTATCGTTATCATTACTTCCTTCGTCTTAAATCGATTGATAGAAGATCAAGCAGAGTAATTTGAATTTGCTGCTTTTTTTTTACCCGAGGCGCTTGGTCACAAGCGCCTCTACTTTTTCATAGAAATGCTGTGGTTTATACGTACGCCATTCGATGTCCTCCAATTCTCCGCCCATCACAAAGTAATGATCAATGTTAATGCGTTCAAATTCGCGCACCACGTGGTCATGAAAGTTCACCATGGCAATCCATCCTTCTTCGACATCGTCGAACCATTCTTCGTAGTAACAGTCGTCCGAATAATGGAAATTTAGCACGTTTTCACCAATGAGAATGAACTGATTGATTCCTTGATCGATCAAGACATCGATGATGTCGCGCTTCAAGATCATGATGTCGTTTTCAATGGCATCGTTCCATTCGCCAATTAATTCAACAATCGCATATGAGGCGTCGTAATCGACCATAAGGATTTTAATAAACAAGGTCGGGGAACCAATGGAATCCCATTGCGGATGAATGTAAAAGTCGTAAATGCTATTCGTGAACTCGAATTCACTGTACTCACGTTCGAAAAACGGGGACATTGGATCCTCAGAAGCGACGTAGTATCCACGCCAATTAAAATAGGGTTCGACAAAATGCATGGACAAATTTATACAGCGAAAGTGAGACTACGCTGCTTTAGTCTAAAATAAGTTATAATTTCGCGTTTTTCTTTTGAAGAATTCAAACCTATCCAAAAAAACACCACGTGGGAAAAGATAAACTTTTACGATTTGAAGCCATTAAATCATTCTCCAATGTCTATGAACCTGTTTTTAGAGAACCCTTCCCTATTCAAGGCAATTGGCGTTCAGAAGTCTTTAAAAACGATCATCCCATCATTTTAGAACTTGGCTGCGGAAAAGGAGAATACTCTGTTGGATTGGGAAGAAAATATCCAGAAAAGAACTTCATCGGTTTTGATTTAAAAGGAAACCGCATTTACATCGGTGCAAAAGATGCCTTGGAAACGAATTTAACGAATGTGGCCTTTTTACGTACACGCATTGACTTTATCCTTGATTACTTTGGCGAAAACGAAGTGGATGAGATTTGGTTAACATTCTCTGACCCACAACCGAATAAAGCACGAAAACGCTTGTCTTCTCCCCTCTTTATCGATCGATACAAGAAAATATTGAAACCGGGTGGCATTGTTCACATGAAAACGGATAGCGACATCTTGTTTGAATATACTTTAGAACAAATTGAAGAGAATAAATACGAATGTTTAGAATCTACATGGGATTTATATGCGAATCTTCCAGAGGATTTAGATCAAGATACCAGAGAGATTTTCCACATTCAAACCTATTACGAGAAATTATTTTCCTCACGTGGACATAAAATCAAATACTGTAAATTCAAGATTTCTTAATCAGCGAATCTGATTATAATTGCGGTAATTCGTATCGATCCCAATGAATTTCAATAAATCCTTCAATTTATTTTTGAGGGATTTTTTGTTTCGACTCGGCTCCACTTTAAATGACCAGTTCAAGCGATCGATGCGTGCTTGCATGATGTGTGGATGCGTTCCCTTAAATCGTGCCAATCCATTGATGTGATCTTCGTAGGGAAAAACCTCCACGTCCTCAATGTTCTTCTCTAGCCATTCATCATCGTGCCACAGTTTGTGAAAAGAGGTTTGCTTCGCTTGCATCGCTCTGGGGTCCTTTACCCAACCGTAATGATAAACATCCGCCGCAATTTTGGCGACGTTTAACTTTTGATTGTCATCCTTGCGGAATCCTTGTGCATCTCGGTACGAGTAAATATTGGAGGAATTGCGAATGATTCGGATTTCATTTTTGTACCAATTATTGGAGGCACCAACGAAATCATACGAACCAAAAAAGTGTTGATAGGAAAATAATAATCCATCCACTTCTTGATCATTGGCATATAATTCCATTTTTGCACGGATTTCTGCGTGATCTTTCTCGTGAATGACCTCATCCCCTTGAATGTAAAAAGCCCAATCACTGTCGGTTGAAATGGCATGAAAGGCTTTATTTGTCTCATCGGCAAGTACTGCTCCATTTTCACGTAGCGAATCATCCCAGATGGTTTCAATAATTTTGATTTTCGATGGGGCTATGGATTGAATCAATCCCAAAGTATCGTCCTCTGAATTTCCAACGGCAACTATGACTTCGTCACACAAGGGTAAAATTGATTGAATGGCCTCCACAATTGGATAATCCAACTTGATGGCATTTCGAATAAACGTAAATCCAGAGACTTTCACGTTTATTTATCCAATACTTTTGGAATGCGGAAATAATCGGAATCCTTTTTCGGAGCATTCTTCAACGCTTCTTCATGGGTCACTGTGATTTTTGGCTCATCCTCTCTTAAACGATTCATTTCTTCGGACATGAAAATCAATGGTTCCACATTTTCCGTATCAATTTCGGATAATTTATCTACGAATTCAATCATGCGCTCCATGTCCTTTTGAATAGAAACTTTATCTTCTCCTTTAAACTCCAATCGAGCAAGGTGTGCAATATGATCAATTAATTCTTCCGTGATTTTCATGTGTCAAAATTATTTATTTTCCTCGAATAAGTGTGGATATTCGCTCAAAATTGGTGCATTAATTCGGTCAAAGCAAGCCTGACGAATTTCACTGATTTCCATGCCATTCATTTCCTCGACCGTAAAAAAGGGATGAATGTACACTCGTGAAATTCCTGGTTGCGCTGGACCTAAGATATCCGTTGGGTCAGAAAAGAGCTTGTAGTTGTTTGTGAAAGTCAATGGCAGCAAAGGAATACCCATGGTTTTTGCCATTTTAAAAGCACCGTCTTTAAACGGAATCATTTTGGGACACTGATGATCAGGAATTGTTCCTTCCGGGAAAATTACAATGGACCAACCTTCCGCTACGGCTTTATTCGCCATGGAATAAGCTTGTCCTGCTTTGCTTTTATCCTTGCGATAAACGGGAATATTCAAATTCTTGAAATACGTCCCGAGGATTGGATACCTGAGGATTTCACTTTTTCCAAGAAAGACGAACGGCGATTGAGGGAGAAGTGAATGTAGGAGAAAAATATCCAAATACGATGTGTGGTTTGCGACAATAATGTATGGTCCTTGAGGCAAGGTTGCTTTTTCCATGACCCGCACGCCGTAAAAACAAAAAATGCGCATCAACCAACTCCAGATAATGAACAATTTAAAACTAAATTTCTTCCATTTTGGATTCATGATGAGCACCAAGAAAAATGGATAAAAAAGTAGCGCAATAATACCAAACACTACCGCGATATAAAGCTTCCAAATCAATCCAAAAACGCCGAAAAAATTACGCATAGTCAAAGATACGCTTTTCAATGCACTTTTGAATCCTTCGATTCCGCAGAAATGAGTAATTTTGAAAAAAGAAACATCCAATGGCACGCATTTTAACAGGAATTCAAAGTACAGGAACACCACACCTAGGAAACATTTTAGGCGCGATTCTTCCCGCAATTGAATTGGCTTCGAATCCATCAAACGAAAGTTACCTGTTTATTGCCGACATGCATTCCCTGACGCAAATCAAAGATGGGGAAACACTTCGTCAAAACACTTATGCTACAGCAGCAACGTGGTTGGCTTTTGGTTTAGATAGCTCTAAAACAATCTTCTATCGTCAGAGTGATGTTCCACAAGTGACAGAGTTAATGTGGTATTTATTATGTATGTTTCCTTACAACCGCTTGACATTAGCACATAGTTTCAAGGACAAAGCAGATCGATTAGACGACGTAAATGGCGGACTCTTTTCCTACCCTATTTTGATGGCTGCAGATATCTTATTATTCGATGCGGAAATTGTTCCAGTCGGAAAGGATCAAAAGCAACACATCGAAATGACACGTGACGTGGCCAATCGTTTCAATTTAGCTTACGGAGATACATTGGTTCTACCGGAAGAGCAAATCCGCGAAGATACCATGTTGATTCCTGGAACAGACGGAGAAAAGATGAGTAAATCCAGAGGGAATTACATCGATATTTTCTTACCTGAAAAACAATTGAGAAAGCAAATCATGTCCATCGTTTCGGATAGCACGCCACTTGAAGAACCAAAGAATCCAGATACATGTCACACGTTTGCCTTGTATCAATTACTTGCCAGCAAAGCCGAAGTACAGGCAATGCGTGAAAACTACCTTGGTGGAAACTACGGATTTGGACATGCGAAACAAGCTTTGTTCGAATTGATCTTAAGTAAATTTGAAAAACAACGTAACCGTTTCGATGAATTAATGGCGAATCCATCGGAAATCGATGCTGCACTTAAAATCGGTGCACAAAAAGCGAAAACGGTTGCTAATGAAGTGTTGAAACGCGTTCGAACGAAGGTTGGTTACTGATTCAGACCTTGTCTATACTTTTTCCGGGAAGACTAAATTGTGCAGACACTGTCTGCATCGTTTGGGGATAGGCTAGGTAAAACTGTTTAAATAGTTTTAAGATCCGTTCAGATAATCCTTTTCAATTTAATGATTGAGCAATCGCAAGTTCTAATTTGGCCCGATAATTAGCTCTATCCGTTCCATTTTGTTCATATTAAAAAAGGTATCCGCCGATCAACCAATTCCGTATGGTTAATAATCGGTCTATCGACTTTGCTAATGGCACAAATAATTGAAATCTTCCAATCGAGGCGCATCACCTGAATACTGGATACGAATAAGGTGCTCACCAGGTAATAAATGCACAAAATTGCGGTCAAAGGAAATTCCTGTTTTTTGCGAAAAAAGCCAGAAATCTGCGCAAAACGCACTGTTTTTCACCCAAATATCTGCCGTTTTATTCAATTTATCGATATTTTTGATGGTAAGGTCAATTTGAACAATTCGTTTTTTAGGTGAAGGACCTATTAAAAAATCACGGGTAATTCCATTGGATAACTCTACGCGTACCAATTGTTCATTCTTAGGAATGATGCTCCAAATTAATTTATTCTCTTGATAGCCCATGCTTGCGTCTCCACTCACTTGCAACGGTGTTAATCCACGTTCATCCCTATTCAAATTGTAAATCAATATTTTATACCCCAACACTTGATTTTCCATGACATCGGATTTCACATAAAGTTGTACTTCACCTTTTTCCGTTGTTTTCTGCAATATAGCCACTGGCTGAAAATCTTCGCGCATGGCATAATGCAAGGCTTTCCAATTTCCAAAATAATCGATACTTGACCATGTTGGTGCAGGCCAACAGTCATTTAATTGCCAATACAAAGTTCCCATGCAGCGAGGAGCATCTAAACGATGTCCAGAAACAGCACTCGAAACGGCATGGCGTTGTGTTAATTGTGAATAATATACAAAACGATTGAAGTCTTTTGTTGAACCGTAAAGTAAATCCGAATGTTTTTGAATCATTCCATTCCCCACATAACTTTTCTGATGGTGCTTCATCACCGCACTGCTCAAGGTAAAATCCTTGGGTTCTGCAAACGATTTGATTGTCGACAATTCAGGAAAACTTTGAAATCCATATTCAGCATTAAAACGACCAATTTTACTGGCAAAATTTGACATTGGATCCTTTCCATGCCATACTCCCCAGTAATGCTGCGATCCGTGATTATAAAAATCGTCGTTTCCCCAATTGCTCAATGGCGAGGTATGAATGTAACTGGTATTGGTCCAACTGGTGACAATTCTCGGCACTAATCCTTTGAACAAATCGTTATAGGCCTTTAAAATGATTTCTTGTTCACTGGTAGATAAATCATATTGACTTTGAAAACCCCAATTTTTCCATGCGACATCAACTTCGTTGTTTCCATTGAACAATACAACCGAAGGATGCGCAGAAATACGTGGAATTTGGTAATTAAATTCCGTTCCCACCGTTTTTAAAAACGCTTCATCACCTGGATACATCGCACACGCAAACATAAAATCCTGCCAAACCATGATTCCTTTTTCGTCACACGCACGAAAAAAAGCCTCATCGGGATAAAATCCCCCGCCCCAAACACGTACCATGTTGAAATTTGCTTTGGACATTTGTTCGACTTGATTCCTCCAATCTTCCTCACTTATAGAAGCAGGAAAAACAGATGGCGGAATGAAATCTGCTCCTTTACAAAAAATCGGAAGTCCATTTATTTGAAATTCATACGAAGTTCCCCATTTGTCTTTTTGTTGAATTAATTCAGCCGTTCGAATTCCAAATTGGATTGGTTTTTCATCTACTAATTCTCCATGAACAAATAATCGAAGTGTATCTTGGTAAAGATTTGGCTCACTTATTCCAGCTGGCCACCATAATTGTGGATTGTATTGAATGACTTCTGCCTCGAAATGTCCAGTTGAAGGATTCAACTTTACAGGAAGTTCTCCATATAAGACCGATTGAATGCTAAAATCATTGGAAGTATCTTTCAATGAAAGCACATATTTCAAGCGCGCAAATAGCTCTTCTTTCGGAATCGTTAAGGTTTGAATGGAAAAAGCACTGATTTCATTCTCTTTTTCAATGCGAATTTCCACTGGTTTTGAAAATCCCATCGTGTTCATTCGCAATGCCCAATCCCAGCCAAATTGATATTGCGGTTTTCTGCTTAAAGGAGCAACTTTTAGAAGCCCCGGATCATTTGGTGCCGGAAAGTGAAAAGCTTCCGATTCGTATCTTTTTTGATGATAAAGCGTTGGCGGAGTGAATACAACACGGACATCATTATACCCACATTGCAGCAGCGATCTGATTTCAAAGTTAAAGGGATGAAAGAAATTATCTGTTTGACCAACGAGTTTTCCATTGACATAAACATCTGCATAGGTATCAACATTCGGAAAATGTATCGCTATTTTTTTGGCTTTAAATTGCTCCTCTGTTAAATAGAATTGGGATTTAAACTCCCATTTATAGGTTTCTATCCATTGGTAAAGTTCTTCGTTTTTACCATAAAATGGATCCGGTAATTCACCGGATTGATAAAGTTTCTCCTGGATACTACCCTTTTCACCAAACGCATTCCATTCGCTTGTCTTTGGATTTTTAAAACTCCAACTAAGCACAGTTTGACCATGAACGAGTCCAACCATACTACAAAGTAAGCATGTCAACCATTTTACCATTACCAATTGCGATCAAAAGTTGCATCGACCATTTTTTCTTCATCCATCGTTCTTAACGCGAAGTTAAATCCTGCATAAATCGAATAAGCACCGTAATTCCCATCCTTATCTAAGGCGATAAATCCACATTGCAATCCTGTTAGATCGTCGTGTTTTTTAATGATGCGCATACACGCTTCCTTGCAAGCATCCATCGGTGAATACCCGTGACGCATTAACTCAACAACGGTATGACTTCCCGCCACACGAATAATCGCTTCACCAAGTCCGGTAGAAGTGGCAGCGCCAATTTCTTGATCAATGAACAATCCAGCGCCAATTATCGGTGAATCGCCAACGCGACCGTGCATTTTGTAAGCCCAGCCACTCGTTGTACACGCTCCGCTCAAGTTTCCTTTCGCGTCCATGGCAATCATACCAATCGTATCATGGTTTTCGTGGTTGATTTCAGGTTTTTTAAAGACATCTTTGTTCTCCTTTTTCCACTTTTCGTAATCTTTCTTCACTTCAGGAATGGGCGTTTTAATGGTATCAAAACCATAATCCAAGGCAAATTGACGTGCTCCATCTCCAACAAGCATCACGTGTTGTGTTTTTTCCATTACCGCACGAGCGACAGAAATTGGATGAGCAATTCCCTCCAAACAAGCAACAGATCCGCAGCGCGAACGTTCGTCCATAATGCAGGCATCCAAGGTTACATGTCCATCACGATCAGGACGTCCACCGATTCCGACACTGCGATTCGTAATGTCAGATTCCGTAACACGAACACCTTTTTCCACCGCATCTAAAGCAGAACCACCATTTTTCAGAACTTCCCAAGCCGCTTTGTTTGCATCGAGCCCGTGTATCCAGGTGGACAAAACGATTGGGCCTTTGATTTTTCCACTGGCGGATGTTGCGACTACATTAGCTGCTTTTGCCGGTTCTACGAGGCTTAACAAGCCTGTTGCAGCACCAAGTTTCAAAAAGTTTCTTCTTTTCATCGTGCATTCTTTTTTCTAAGTTCACCTGCTAACCAATTTTGAAAGGCATCCGCATTGCGCATGTGATCTGCACCTGAAACTGCGAAGTTATGACGTCCAGAATAATCTGGTTTGGCGCACATGTAGATGTAATCCACATCCGCACGATTCAACACAGCATCAACGACTTTCGCTGATGGCAAGCAAATTGGTCCTGGAGGTAGTCCTTTAATTTTGTAGGTATTGTATGGACATTCAATATCGCGGTGAACCGCTAATAAGCGTTGTACCCCTTTTAGTTTATCTCCCCAACAAAATTTAAAGGTAGGATCCGATTGCAAACGGACTCCTTGATTTACGCGATTTAAATAGAGTCCAGCGATTATTGGCCACTCATCAGCGTTTACCGATTGTTCAGAATAAACAATACTCGCCAATGTAACAGCTTGACTAGGTGATTTTAACCCAACTTTACTTAAACTGTTTTTTCGTTCAGGGGTCCAGAATTTTTTAAATTCATCAGCCATGCGCTCTACAAACATTTCTTCGTTTGTATCCCAATACATTTGATAACTATCCGGAATAAAAAGTGCTGGCAATTGCTCGATGGTAAAACCTAGTTTGGAAAGTGTTGTACCGGATTGCAGGTATGAAATCAACTTCGCGCTATCCAAAGCAAGGGAATTAGCAACTTTAGCGGCCATTTGATAAATGTCGCGGCAATTATTAAACGTCACCTCAACTTCTACTTCCGCATTTCCATTTCCGTTTGAATTCTTTGTGAATCCATTTAATAAGGTTCGGTAACTCGTTCCTGGTTCAATCAAGTATTTTCCTGATGCTATTGTTTTGCTAGTCAAATTTTTATACTCGCCAACTGAAACAAATGATTTAACATCATCAATGATTTTTTCTTGAACTAATTCAGCTGCTAATTGATTCAAATCCATCGATCCCTCAAGGTAAAAAGCTTGCGATTCTGAATTGAGGCTTTTATGACTTCCCGCGAGGTAAATCATCGCTTTTGGAGCGACAACAATCAATCCTACAACGGCTAAAATACCTCCAACAATGATTAATTTTCCTTTAGACATAACTGATAACTTATTTCATCTATTTCACTTCCTTTATAGCGAAGCCATCCTTTTCGGACGCCTACTTTTCTAAAATTCATGCGTTCAAACAAGGCGATACTTGCCGGATTGTCCCCATGTATGGAACATTGTAAATTTCTTAATTCCAAGTAATCCCGTGTATACTTTATGAGTTCTTGCAAGGCATCCATCGCATATCCTTTTCCGCGATCTGCATCCATGGCAATTAAAATACCCACAGAAGCATAACCGTGCTTGAAATTCACTTCATACAAATCAATCACCCCAACAGCGCGCTCAGTTTCCTTCTCAATGATCACGAAACGTAATTGCCCCGATTTTCTTAGGTCCGCTTGATGCTCAATGAGCGCCATGATATCAAACATGGAGAAAGGCACCTCCGTATTGGATACTTTCCAGTTTTCAGGATTGTTTTCCCACATATAAATCGTCGTCGCATCGGATTTCTCCACAGCTCTCAAGTATACTTTTTCTCCAACTAACATCGCTCGATTTTACCTTGAAATACAAACGTAGCTGGACCTACTAAAAAAATTTGTTCAAATCCATGCTGGTTTCTTTCCCAGAAAACCTCCAGCTTGCCTCCTTTCGTAAACACCTTTACGTGTCTACCGTTATCAGGAAACAATTTTGCATATACCAAGGCACAAGCAGTAACGCCTGTTCCACAGGATAATGTTTCATCTTCCACGCCACGCTCGTATGTAGCCACTCGAATGCCTTCGTCTTCTACTGAAAGTAAATTGACGTTAATTCCTTCTTCTTTAAATTTATCCGAATACCGAATTGATTTACCAAGACCGATAACATTTCCCGACGAATGATCTGCATTTAAACTGACATAATGAGGAGAACCTGTTTGTAAAACAAAGTCATCGTTAACTTTTGAGATTTCATGGACATCTTGCATGTGGATTTTCACCTCATCGCCACATTGAGCAGCGTGATGAAATCCATCAATCGCTTTAAATTGAACAGAACGCGTATCGATTCCAAGGCTTCCAGCGAAATGAACGGCACATCGCGCTCCGTTTCCACAGAAAGATTGAGATCCATCCGCATTGTAATACACCATTTCAAAAGCAGCATCGGCACACAACTGAATCAAGATTAATCCGTCAGCACCCACACCAAAGCGTCTGTCACAATAGCATTGAATGTCAGACTGAGACAAATTGTCACATTGTCCCTGACGATTATCGATTAAAATAAAATCGTTTCCTGTTCCTTGATATTTTGAAAATTCAATCTGCATATAGCTTGAACAAAAGTATCGAATAAATCAATATCAAATCTTAACAAAATTTAACATTTTCGAGGCAATTTTTGGAATACTATTTGCGTTTAGAAAGCGAACTATTTAAAAACTGTTTTATTATGAATTTATTAAGTTACTTTAAAATGTTAGGATTAGGCATACTTGGCGGAACCTTACCTCTAGCCACTTATGTCATTATAGAACACTCTTCAACGAAACTTTCTGAACAAGTTTTGGATGGCAATCGCTTCGCTCGTCAAGTTTCGATGAGTGGTGTCCCACCAGGAGCAGATTTCACAGAAGCATCCGCAAATACCATTAATTCTGTCGTTCACATTACGACTAAAGTGGTTTCAACGACTTTTCAACGCGATCCATTCCAAGAGTTATTTTATGGACCAGGTGCAGGTGGACGTGAATTCAAGCAATATGGTGCGAGTTCTGGTTCTGGTGTTATTGTTTCTTCTGAAGGATACATTGTAACAAACAATCACGTGATTGAAAACGCCAGCGAAATCGAAGTCATATTAAATGACAATTCCAAGTATACGGCAAAAGTGATTGGAGCTGATCCAGCGACAGATATTGCGGTATTAAAAATTGAAGGGTCCGGCTTTACCCCTATTCCTTTAGGAAATAGTGATGATTTGAAAATTGGCGAATGGGTACTTGCTGTAGGAAATCCTTTCAACCTCACATCAACGGTAACAGCTGGAATCGTATCTGCAAAAGCAAGAAACATCAATTTATTAAGCGAACGCAATGGACAGGACATCGTTCCAATTGAATCGTTTATTCAAACAGATGCAGCTGTGAATCCTGGTAATAGTGGAGGTGCGTTAGTCAATACTCAAGGACAACTTGTAGGAATCAATACAGCGATTGCTTCTCAAACAGGAAGTTACAGTGGCTATTCCTTTGCTGTGCCTGTAAACCTCGTACAAAAGGTCATGAGCGACTTAATTGATTATGGTATTGTTCAACGTGGTTATTTAGGTGTTCAAATATCTGATGTCTCCCAAGAAATCAAGGAAAGAAATAAGTTACCTAACTTAAAAGGAGTTTTTCTAGCGAAAGTTATTGAAGATGGAAGTGCTGATAAAGCGGGATTGAAAGATGGAGATGTCATTTTAAAAATCGGAAGCAAAGAAGTAAATTCGGTTTCTGCGCTTCAGGAAGAAATTGGAAAAAGACGTCCGGGTGACAAAATTTCATTAACTGTTCGCAAAAAAGACGGGGAAGAAGTCATTCGAGAGTTGGTGTTACGTAACAAAGAAGGAGAGACCGCGTTGATGTCCAAGGAAGAAATTAACAAAAGTCAAGCACTTGGAGCCATTTTCACTGAAATGACTGACAAGGAGAAAAAAGAGTTAAATATTGCCTACGGCGTAAAAGTGAAATCCATCGGCGCAGGTAAATTAAAAGCCATCGGATTAATGGAAGGAGATGTTATCTTAAAAGTGAACAATGAACCGATTGAAACCATTGAAGAGTTGAGCGGAAAATTAAGCGGTGTGAATCGTGGTGTTCTTCTTGAAATCATGACAGAGAGTGGGAAACGCGAATATAAAGGCTTGGGATTATAATAGGATTTTAGGATAAAAATGCAGGGTTGAGAACTCGTTGATAAAAGTTAATAAATTGTGGAAACTAAATTTTTTCAATCCCGATTTTTGGCGTTACTTTGCTTCCAACAACAATAGACAAGATAGATTATTAACTAACAAATAGAGGTATTCAGCAGCATGAGACAGCTCAAAATCACCAAATCGATAACAAACAGAGAAAGTCAGTCTTTAGACAAATACCTACAGGATATTGGTCGTGAAGAACTGATTACAGCAGAGGAAGAAGTAGAATTAGCCAGAAAGATTAAAGCCGGTGATCAAAAAGCTTTGGAGAAACTGACACGAGCGAATTTACGTTTTGTCGTTTCCGTAGCAAAACAATACCAAAATCAAGGTTTAACACTTCCTGACTTAATCAACGAAGGAAACCTTGGATTAATCAAAGCAGCACAGAAATTTGATGAAACACGTGGATTCAAATTTATCTCATACGCCGTTTGGTGGATTCGTCAATCAATCTTGCAAGCATTAGCTGAACAAGCACGTATTGTACGTTTACCATTGAACCAAGTTGGATCTTTGAACAAAATCAACAAGGCATTTTCTCGACTTGAGCAAGAATTCGAACGTCCACCTTCCGCTGAAGAATTAGCAGAAGCATTAG
>CANHMH010000030.1 GCA_947461635.1 Flavobacteriales bacterium
TGTGTGGGTGAAACGTTCGATGTGACTATTAACGTCAATCCAGAACCTGTTGTGAATAATATTGCAGTGACTTCTTGTAGTGATGTTGCAATAGATGCTTTGTTACCAAATGATGCAAATGGTCCTAGTGTAGCGACAAATGGTTACTCCATTACTGCGATTTCAAACACTGCCAACCTAATCGCTTCAGGTGGAAATCCAGGATTGGTGAGCAATGTCAATAACAACATTCTAATCGACGATGCTTGGCATAACATAAGCAACCAAAATCAGAACATCATCTACACCATCATCCCAACGGCTCAAAACACCGGTTGTGTTGGAGATGCGTTTACCGTTACTGCAACCATTCAACCAGAGGCAGTTGTCAATGACTTAAGTTACACCGTTTGTTCGCGTGAAGCACTTGGCGCTGTGAATCCTGTAAACTTTACTGCTACCGGTGGTGTGCCAACTAATTTCATTGTCAATAGTTTGACTCCTGCTCCTTCTGCATTGAATTCATTGTATGCTGGTGGACCAATCTTAACCACTTTACCAAATACACTCAACCAAGCAAGTTTCAATAACGATGCATTTATCAATCTAGGTGCTAGTTTATCTACGATTACTTATCAGATTTCACCATATACCATTAATGGTTGTGTTGGTGATCCTTTCGATATGACTATCAATGTTAGACCAGAACCGGTTGGTTTGGATTCAACATACAACTATTGTTCTGATGCCGCTTTAGCCATCGATTTACAACAGCAAATTAACAACGGAGGAAATGACGTTCTTAGTTCGTACGCGTGGGCAATTGCGCCTCCTGTAAATGGACCAATTAACCTTGCAACGATTCCAGCAAATGGAACGGCAAGCAATCCTCCGCCTCATATCATTGGTGCGATTAACAATAATGGCGCTGCTGCAGGAACGGTAACCTATACCATTACACCAACTTCCTTGTTCAATTGTGTGGGTGAAACGTTCGATGTGACTATTAACGTCAATCCAGAACCAGTTGTGAACAATATTTCTGTGACTTCATGTAGCGATATTGCTATCAATGCTTTATTACCGAATGATGCAAACAGTCCTAGTGTGGCTACAAATGGTTACTCCATTACAGCGATTTCAAATACAGCAAATCTTGCTTCTACTGCCGGTAATCCAGGGTTGGTTAGCAATGTCAATAACGGCATACTGTTGGATGATGCTTGGCATAACATAAGTAACCAAAATCAAAACATCATCTATACCATCATTCCAACGGCTCAAAACACCGGTTGTATTGGAGAAGCGTTTACAGTGAATGCAACCATTTATCCAGAAGCAGTTGTCAATGACTTAAGTTACACCGTGTGTTCCCGTGAGGAAATTGGCGCCGTGAATCCTATAAACTTTACTGCTACAGGTGGTACTCCGACCAATTTCATTGTCAATAGTTTGACTCCTGCTCCTACTGCATTGAATTCATTATATTCAGGTGGACCAATCCTAACAACTTTACCAAATACACTCAGTCAAGTAAGTTTCAATAACGATGCATTTATCAATTTAGGTGCTAGTTTATCTACGATTACTTATGAGATTTTACCATATACCATGAATGGATGTGTTGGTGATCCATTCGAAATGACTATCAATGTGAGACCAGAACCCGTTGGTGTAGATGCATCCTACACGTTTTGTTCAGATGCGGCTTTTGCCATCGATTTACAACAACAAATTAACAACGGAGGAAATAATGTACTCAGTTCGTACGCATGGGCTATTGCACCTCCGGTAAATGGCACACTGAATAACTTACCTACCAATGGAACGGCAAGTAATCCTCCACCTCACTTACTTGGTGCAATTAACAATACTGGCGCAAGTGTAGGGTCGGTAACTTATACCATCACACCAACTTCCTTATTCAATTGTGAGGGTGAAACGTTCGATGTAACAATCAACATCAATCCAGAACCAGTGGTGAATAGTATTTCGGTTACTTCTTGTAGCGATGTTCCAATCTCCAACGGCACATTACCAAATGATGCAAACAACAGTCCAAATGTGGCAACTAATGGTTATTCCATCACTGCGATTTCAAACACAGCGAATCTTTCTGTTGTGAGTGGCAATCCAGGCTTATGGAATGATACCACAAACACTGTTTTGATTGACGACGCTTGGCATAATACCAGCAACCAAGATCAGAATATTATCTATACCATTATTCCAACGGCTCAAATCACCGGTTGTGTTGGAGACGCGTTTACCGTGAATGCAATCATTCATCCAGAGGCAGTTGTCAATGACTTGAGTTACACCGTTTGTTCACGTGAGGAAATTGGTTTAGTGAATCCTGTAAACTTCACTGCTACAGGTGGTACTCCGACTAATTTCATTGTTAATAGTTTGACTCCTGCTCCTGCTGCATTGAATTCATTGTATTCAGGCGGACCAATACTCACTTCTTTACCAAATACACTCAACCAAGCAAGTTTCAATGACGATGCATTCATTAATCTAGGCACAAGTTTATCAACGATAACTTATGAGATTTCACCATATACTAACAATGGTTGTTTAGGTGATCCATTCGAATTGACCGTAAATGTGAGACCAGAACCTGTTGGTTTGGATTCAATCTATACCTATTGTTCAAATGAAGCATTTGGCATTGATTTACAGCAACAAATCAACAATGGTGGTAATGGATTGTATAGCAACTACTCATGGGTGATTACACCATCCGTAAACGGTTCATTGGATTTATCCACTTTACCAGCTAATGGCGGTACAACTAATCCAGCTCCGCATTTAACGGGTGCTATTGTAAACTTTGGAACGAGTCCTGGTAATGCAACCTATAGCATTACTCCAACATCAACGTATAACTGTGCGGGAGAGCCTTTCAATGTAACAATTATTGTAAATCCATTGCCAGCCGCGAATGATTTGAATATTTCTGTCTGTAGTAAAAATGACCTTGAATTTAACCTACCAACAGGTAGTACTTATTCTTTACTTTCTTTAAATTATTTGAATACTACACCGTTACAACCTATTAACCTCTTTACGAATCAGCCTTATTCTACTTTATTTAATGATGCGTGGGAATTGGACACAAATACAGTGGGACAAACACCTCAGAATGTGACATATGAGCTTGTTGCGAACAATATGTATAATTGTAGTTCTACATTTGACTTAAACGTTCAGGTTAACCCATTGCCAATCATTGACTTCACCGTTCTAAACACTGTGAATTGTGCGAACAGCCCAATCCAATTTAATACAATTAGCTCAACGTCATTCAATTATGATTGGGACTTTGGTGATGGTGGATTTGCCTATACCCCTGATCCATCACACATTTATGGTGCTAATGGAACTTACTTGGTGGAACTTATAGGTACGAATCCAATTTCAGGTTGTACTGATTCTGTTACAAAACCTGTTCAGGTTAATTATACCCCTAATTCAAATTTTGTTGTGTCCGATTCTACCGGATGTGAATTATTGGATGTTTCGCTATATGCTGATGATGAGAATGATGAATGGTCTTACGAATGGGATTTTGGCAATGGACAAGTGAGCAATCAACCAATCATTGCAATGGCTCAATTCACCACAGAAGGCTGTTATGATTTGACATTAACTGTAACGACACAAGAGGGATGTACATCCACAACTACACTCGTGGATGAAGTCTGTATGTATGATACACCTCAAGCAATATTCTCTTTAGATAGTTATGAATTAACAGAACTTGATATGAATGTTCAAACATTCAACCAATCAATTAATGCTCAGAATTATTTTTGGAATTTTGGTGATGGAACATCGACTACACAAACGGACCCGAATCATACTTTCTCCGATGCAACAGCAACATATACGATTCAATTAACGGCGTATAACGAGTTTGGCTGTTTTGATACAACTTCTCGAAACATCACGTACCAACAAAATTTACAAGTGTATGTTCCGAATTCCTTCACTCCAAATTTCGATGAATACAATCAAGAATTTTTACCTGTGATTTCAGCTGGATTCAGACCAAGTTCATATCACATGACTATTTTTGATCGTTGGGGAGAGCTCGTATTCGAATCAAGAGATCCTAATTTTGGATGGAATGGTACCTACGGATCTAAACGTTGTCAAATTGGTACCTATACGTGGAAAATAAACCTAGATGCGTTACAATCTGGTGAAACAATGGAATATGTTGGACACGTTAATTTAATTCGATAACTAAATCATCGTTGACATTATATCAACAAATAGATTTAATGCGATTTATAACACCGGCTTATAACGTATTGGAGTTGAGCGACAGTACACTTAAGGAAACAAGTTCATTTACTTCTCCTTTGTTGCCATTACCTTAGATACTACGGACACATCTTATTAAAATCCGCAACTGCCTCTTCAAAGGTACATGTCTGGTATTTTGGATTGGACTCGTATTCTTTTTTATAATCTTCACAAGCGAACATATATGCTTGAATTGCTTTCAAGGCTTTCAGCGCTTTAAGTCCCGATACTTCATATACTTGTCCAGATGGAAGTTTGACATGGCGAATGTAAATTCCTTCTGTTGTTTGTTTCATCACACCTTGTTGATTGTAAGAACCATCAAAATTCTCCTTCAATCGATAACTCGTTTGAACATCATCAAAAACGTCGACAATCATTTTTCCGCTGACGACTCTTTTACCATAACGGTAATAACCATCCGGTTTATCGATTTTTAAAGGCATTTTCACATAAAGCACCCCATCTTGACTGATTTTATCAATTTCTGGTATTTCATTTTTTGACCAACGCATCGTTTCATTTTGCAAATTGACAAATTCGAGTTCTACCATTTTACCTTGAGCATTGGTATTAAAATAGTTGATGCTTTGACAAGGAACTGAATCTTTGGAAGATAGTATGTAATAGTTTTGAGAAAACAAAACGGACACTTTGCAGAGAATTAGAAAGGGAAAAATAATGAGTTTCGACATGATCAATGATTTAACAGGACATGAAATTACCAAAAAGGGCGAAAGCTAATAACAACCTCGCGTACTATTTTTAATCATTTTACCTGCAAAATAGTTACTGATGAGCAAAAGGTTCATTAGGCGCGAAAAATAATGGCCGTTTGTCTAGAACCAAAATAAGCGCCAATAAAAGAAAACGTTCAATAGAATGAGGTAAATCATACTGTTCAGCAGGAATAGATTCCGCGTGATCAAGGTCCAATACTTTCCTTTTAAAATAAGATAAGTGAAATAAAATAAAGGAAGAACGGAAAGGGCGAGTATGTTTGGTATATAAGCCGCTAAACTTACGAGCTTACTAAATCGGTCTTCATACGGTGCTTGAAAATAAAATATGGACTGGTGTGTGCATAGGAAAAATGCGTAATAACTGAGCATGAATCCAAGAATGGTAAGTAGCATCTTAAGGTAGTTGTATTGATCCTTTTTTCGAATGAAACTAATGAAAAAATAAATTGCGGAGCAAAACAATGTGCACGAAAAAGCCATCATGGCAAACATCATCCACAAGGTGTTTTTTGTGGTTTTATACGTGCCTAATCTTTCAAATGCTTGATTTTTGGGAAACAACTGGTCAATTGAAAAAACATGATCTCCATTATTCAATTCATTCTTCAAGTGAAATGAAATATGATGTGAATAATCGTGGTAAAAATACAAATGAATTTTCCCAGCGTTAAGATCCCAAATGGATGTCAAGAGTGTTCCATCTCCGATTTTTGGCCGACACACATGCATGGAATCAGAAAGGGAGCGGTAAAAAGCAAGCGTCGTATCTTGTTTTAATTTCAAAAATGCTACTCCTTTTCGATAGCGGTCGAGTTTTAATGCTGATTTCTCCGTTGTAATGGATGGACAAAAATTGGATAAAACATAAGAGTCATCTGTTCCAAGCTGCATGAAATAGGGTTCCACAACCAAGTACTTTCCAGATTTGTCGATGTATATAAGCACATCTTCTATAAAAGTAGAACGGTCGTATTGACGCATGAACTTTTGTACTTCCTCTACGGTCCGACAAGCATGCAAAATTTGCTTTAAAAATTTGGTCTGATTTAAAATTGGTTTCAGGTTTCCATGCACGTTACGCCTAGGAGTAAAGGACGCAAGTCGGGAAAAGGAAAGTCCCGCTTCATTCATTCCGGATTGCGGCGCAAAACCATTCGATCCATCAAAACGTGAACCGGTAAATGCGGCGCCAAATTTTACATTCTTTCCAGCACGTTCAAACCATATTCTCGGACTTGTTCGCCAAGCATCTTCATTGCATCCAATAACAGTTTTACCATGTTTCGTAACCTTATACATACTACACGCATGACCATGTCCGGTATTCAATAGTACAAGAATCACGCTTAAAAATATGATTGACTTTTGTTTAATCAACTCGTGATAGACCGAAAAGATCCTTCTGTTGCATTCGCTCATTGTTTTCAAATGTTATGAGCATCAAGAAACGATTTTAATTCATGCATCATGAACCGATGTTGCTCGACCGTAGGATGTTTATCGTAACCGCTGCAATAAATTCCCTCATAATGAAAGGAAGCAATGCGATTATCCCCTTTTTGCTGATACCAATGAATGACCTTTTGAATACTTTTTTTCATTTTTTGTTTTAAATCCAAACTTGCCATTGGACTCGAGCAGCAAATAATCCAACTTTTTGGATATTTCCTTCTTAGATCAGTTAAAAACTCCTTGTATTTTCGTTCATAATTCATCATTTCATTCCCCCCATCATTTTGACCTAAGGTAATAAAAACGACATCAGGCTTTTTAACAAACGACCATTTTTTGTGTTCCGTATGAAAATCAATGTGCTCATACACCTTGGGCATCGTGTTTTTGAGTCCACAGCAACTTTTATTCATCCCGATACCAGAAACCGAACTTAAAACCCAATCGGCATTTCGCTCCCTCGCTAATCTTGCCCCATAACTTAAGTACGCATTATGGTAATCATACCAGGAACCTTTTCCAAAGGGAATACTGGATTGATCTGCTCCATTACCACAGGTTATCGAATCACCAATAAATTCAAATAAACGTTTTCGTGGTTTCTTCCATTTACACAACTTTTGACAATAAATTCCTTTGATTTTAATAAACCCGATGGCACTTTCTGTGTTTTTACACACCAAAACATGGTGTTTTCCACCCTTCGCATCTTTGTATAGTTGAATTCGGTTTATTCGTGATCCTAATCTGATGCGCTTTGTTTTTCCATGGTCCAAAACAATCTCAAGGTAATTGTGTGTGTTGCCAAATTTCACTTCATCTTCAACAACAATCTCACAACTGGTTCCTTCAGACTCAAACTCAAGGTATGTTCCGGGTGCCCATGCTTTTGGGGAATCCTTATCCGAAAAATCAAATCTTCCGACATAATGAATTCGCTCATCATTTGCTTCATAAAAAGAAATTTCTTCTTTTTGCCAAAAATGCAGCACAATAAATACGGTTGTTCCTAGAAAGAATAAAATAAAAACAAATATGGCAATTCTTCGCATGAAATTAAGCCCGTTTTTTGTCCCGCAACTTCATGAATGGAATTTCAACTAATTGATAAAGGACATAAGAAATAGATATGGTAAATACCCAGAATAAAACGTAGTCCATAACCCAATATTCACCAGGGACAAATTTTCCTACACTGTAATTTCCGTGAATGGTGTGTTTGATGATGGCTATCGTTACGACGTTTAAATTCACCAAGTACATCGAATAGGAAATCAAACTAAAGAACGAAATCCAGACCGTCCATTTTCCGAATCCCTTGCGTAAATTGGACATGAATGGAAGCATGAAAAACACGGCCAGCGATTTTAAAGAAGGACACCAAATATTGGAGAAAGGACCGTAGCTTTTTCCCATTTGAAACTTTGAATAATACAATAAATATAATCCGACAAACACCAACAGAATGTTCCATTTAGCATTCCATACTTTTGGATAATAGTAGGCAAAAAATGCCCCTAGAACCCCGTACATAATCGAGTCTAAGCGAGGAATCACTTGATAATCTATTCCGTAACTCAAGAATTTTTTAAACAGTTTAATCTGATACGGATTTGGGTGATCTGACAAGCCCCACGAATAATATAAATCATAACGGTAATACGTTACGAGCGCTATCATTCCAATAGACACAAAGAAAATGGTCCATTTAGTAGAACTTTTAAATAGGATTAGTAAGGAGAAAAGAATCAAGGGAACAGATAAATAAAACCATTCTTCAATACTCAAACTCCATGCCTCAGCAAAGAATCCTGGACGGTAATGCCCAAAAATATTTTGCGTAAAAATGAAAAACCGGAACCATTCTTTAGGGAAATTAACTGGAAAGAAAAGCAGTGTGTACGCCAATAAAAACAAGAGAACCAAAATGTATACAGGAACGGTTCTCATCCATCTCCTCTTCCAAAAATCGAGAAGACCGGCAAACGTCGGCGTGTCCTTATTCAGGATTTTAACCAAAATTCCTCCGATTAAAAATCCACTCAAGACAAAAAAGATTGCTACCCCATCATATAAGAATGGATTCACTGCTTTCTTAAACTGCTGCGGCACGAGGATTAAACTATGTCCAAGCAACACCATGAAAATGGCTACAAATCGTAAGATGTCCAAACCAAAAATTCTGTTTTCTGAAATCTCAAATTGAAACAAACGGCGGAGGATAGACATTACGTTGGAATATATTTATTGGTCAAGAACTCAAATTTAAACAATGTTATCGAAAATTCTTTGATTTATCCTAAATTGTAATAAGAATGAATGGCATTATTTTGGTGAGAATTTAGCCTCGTGACCAAGACATTTCACTAATTTCGTTTCGCGAACACACACCTATGAAAAAGTTAACCTATTTAACGCTGTTTCTTTTGTTTCAATGGCAACTCAATGCAGCCATTAAATTGCCTTCAATACTCAGTGATAACATGGTTTTACAACAAAAAAGTGTTGTAAAATTATGGGGCACGAGCAACACAAAAAAAAATGTCAGTGTGAAAGTAAGCTGGACAAATACTGTTTTTTCTTGCGTAACAAAAGCAGATGGATCATGGGAACTTAGTCTTTTTACTCCCAAGGGTTCTTTTGAGAAACAAAGCATCACGATCAGTGACGGCAATCCACTCACGTTAACAAACATCCTGATTGGCGAGGTTTGGTTATGCGCCGGTCAATCCAACATGGCTATGACATATTCCGGATACCGAAATCAACCCATAGCCAATGCCAAAGAAGACATGGAGGCAGCAAATGAAGAAAGCGGCATACGAATGTTCAATGTTGAAAAAACAGCAGCTTATACACCAGCAATATCTACAAAAGGAAAATGGTTGCTTAGTAATCCAAAAAACGCGTCCATGTTTAGTGTTGTCGGATATACGTATGCCAAGCAACTTCAAAAAACACTGAATTGTCCCGTTGGAATTATTAATAGCAGTTATGGCGGATCGACCATTGAAGGATGGCTCAATCAGAGTACGGTTCAAAAATATGCCGACTATCCCTTCAATGCAAATATTCCCGATTCACTAAGTCACATAAGACCATGTGTGATGTTTCAAGGCATGATTCGACCAATACGGAATTATCAAATCAAAGGATTCGTTTGGTATCAAGGTGAAGGGAATGTTGGACGATCAGGCACCTATGCACAAAAACTTCAGGACCTCGCTTACCTATGGCGCTTTACATTTGACAATCCAGATTTGCCTTTTTACGTTGTGGAAATCGCACCGTATCTGTATGAAAGTATCAGTGAGCCAGCGAAAGTGCGAGAAGCACAATTCATGGCAACACACACACTCGCTAATTCCGGATTGGTTTCCACAAATGATTTAGTCTCCGCAAATGAAGCGAATTGTATTCATCCATCCCAAAAACAACCGATCGGTGAACGATTAGGAAATTTATCCTTGCTAGAAACGTACGACTACGATACCATACAAGCGCAATCACCCAGTTTTAATCACATCGAAATTCAGTATGATTCAGTGATCTTGTTTTTTGACAATGCTTATCAAGGACTTCAGCACGAAGGAACAATCATTGGATTTGAACTTGGTGATCCGATGCATGAATTCCATCCGGTTGCTGCTAAAATTGGTAAAGAAAAAAACACCGTTATTATCCCACTTGAAAACGGAGAAAGCTTTCATGCGCTGCGATATTGTTTTAAAAACTACCAAGTTGGGAACGTGAAAAATAGTGCAGGCTTACCTTTAGTTCCTTTTCGAACAGATCAATGGGAAGAGTAAGCGCTTGAGTTAATTTTACTAATAATTGGCTATTTGAAACAAGTGATTTTTTATTTTCAACGTAATCGTCCACAAGTATTACTGCTGTTCATCTCGGCTTGTTTTTTAATTTGGCAACTTCCAGCGTTGATTTTTCATCCAAATGACATCCTTTTAGCAGGAGATGGTGATGGACTGAAAAGTTACTTTTGCTTTTTTTACCACACACATTACGACGAATCCCTGATTCACTTTTCCGGCATGAATTACCCACATGGGGAACATTATTTATTTACCGATGGATTTCCATCCATTGCTTGGATCATCCAGCTTCTCCCCTTCTTAAAACCTTATGGAATTGCCATCATTCACTTAAGCCTACTCTTAAGTTTATGGCTCACACCTCTTTTTATTTATTTGGTTTTAAAGAAGTTTAAAAC
Source organism: Flavobacteriales bacterium (assembly GCA_947461635.1). GTDB lineage: Bacteria > Bacteroidota > Bacteroidia > Flavobacteriales_D > Crocinitomicaceae > UBA952. The sequence continues at coordinate 10,720 of CANHMH010000030.1, forward strand.
AGAAACATGGATCGCTATAGTTGGATCGCTCACCTTATTCGTGCTGCAGCCACAGTTTCCTCGTTTATTTAGTCATTTAAGTTTAGCTTATTCCATCTTCTTTCCCCTGTCTTGGTATTTACTGATCCGATACAAAGAAAGCCTGGCATCTAAAAAATGGATGCTTGTCTTAATCATCAATCAACTTTTCTGGTATTTCATGCATCCCTATCTTGGATTCATGATTACCTTGTTTTACGGGATTCATTGGTTTTTACACCAATTTTCGAACAAATTGACCTGGAAAGGGCGCGTCATGGACCTGATTCCTGTTGTTTTCCCAGTATTATTCGTTCAGCTATTTTTGAAATGGACGGACCACATAAGAGATCGACCAACAAATCCATATGGTTTTTTCGAATACCAAGCACATTGGAAAAGCATTTTCTTGCCTCCAAAAGGTGGGCTTCATCAATGGATGGAACAGTTCATTTCCTTTGAGGAATTCCGCTGGGAAGGACAAGCGTACGTAGGATTCCTTACACTTCTTATGTTGAGTATTGGATTGATCTATGGAATCATTTACTTGTTAAGAAGACAGAAACAACTGAGTGATCTGACTCGAAATTTACTCTTTGCATTCATTGCCGCTTTGTTTATGTTGATTCTTTCCTTTGGCTTTCCATTTAATGGCAATCCAGGTTGGTTAGAAACACTTACTTTTCTGAAACAATTCAGGGCACTTGGGAGATTCTCTTGGCCATTTTTCTATGTGAGTGGAATCCTTGGAATCGTCGTTTTATCTGTACTTTACAAACAATTCAGTTCTTTGGAGAAAAACCCGGTCAGACACTATCTATCCATTGTTGTAGTTTTCATTTTCTTCAGTGTTCAGCTCTTTGAAGCATGGAACTTATTGGCCATTCCGAAATCTTTTACTGCTAATTTATTTGACCATGAACTTCTAAACAAGGAAGAAAAAGCACTGATAAAAATCTGTGAAAAAGGAACGAATCGCGCCATATTACCGCTTCCTTGGTTTCATATTGGATCAGAGATTTATGGGAAAGAAGCAAGCGCTGAAACCCTTCGGAATTCATTTCTTCTATCCGCTCATACAGGCATTCCGTTGTACGCGGTCATGATGGGACGAAGCTCTAAAAAACAAACAGTAGATTACTTTCACTCTTTGGGGACAGAAAACACCTCGGTTCAAAGGCATTTAAACAAACTCTGGATTTTCCGTTCTCAAAACAGCACCTTATACGATGAGGATGAGCAATTGATTTTTAACAAGGCCCGTTCTATCCACAAAAATCACTTTGGAGAGCTAAGGTTATATCAGAAACTTCCTGCTGATCAAGAATCAAAAAGGAAATTCAAACAAATCGTTTTCGATGATTTTGATGATCAAAAGAAATGGGGCGGACAGATCAATCACTCTAAATTCCGCGGACTCATTGAGAATTACAATACACTTCTCACCTTAGATTCAAGTCAAGTGAAACCAGGATGTTGGTACGAAATCACCTTTGACTATTTCCCGGATTGGACAAAACCGATTGACAACGTGTGTTACCTTGAGTACATTGATCCAAAAACGAAGGAGGTTCGTTGGTTTTATGGACGAAGCGTGGGATCTTACACTGGAATTCAAAACAACTCAATCAAGGTTAAGATTCGCTTTAAATCACAGGAATTTCCTTGCAAGTATAATTGCTTCCTTCGAGGTTCGGGGAAAAATATCTTTTTTGAGGCAGATAAGCTACGTGTACGAGAATTCCTAAACTAACAAAGGACAAATTTCTTTGTCCTTTGTTTCTCATTATTAAATATCTAATTGATATACATCCGAAAGTGATTTATTATCACGTAATGTAATATCAAGGTCTTTAATCAAACCATCATGAATGTCATAAACCCAACCATGTACATGAACGGATTGTCCACTTTCCCAAGCGGTTTGAACAATCGACGTTTTTCCTAAGTCCAACACTTGTTCTACTACGTTCAGTTCAACAAAACGATTAAAACGATCCTTCTCATTTTCAATTGCGTTTAATTCCTCTTGGTGAAAACGATATACGTCTTTTATGTGACGAATCCAGTTATCGATTAATCCGATGTGTTTATTTGTCATGGCTGCTTGAACGCCACCACAACCATAATGTCCACAAACGATGATGTGTTTTACTTTCAAAACATTCACGGCGTAATCCAAGACAGAAAGCATATTCATATCAGAATGCACCACCATGTTTGCAATGTTGCGGTGAACGAAAACCTCTCCAGGTTCTGCGCCTATAATTTCATTTGCTGGAACACGGCTATCGGCACAACCAATCCACAATATTGGTGGACTTTGTCCTAAAGACAATCGGTTAAAATACTCAGGGTCCTTTTCCAATTTGGAAGCCACCCACTTTTTATTATTCTGTAATAATTGATTATATAAGTTTTCCATGTGAATGTTATCTTAAATGTTGAAAATTGATCAGTTGGAAATCTATTTCCTTGTGAATTGATCCGTATTTTTTAAATTCTTCTAATAATTCCAATATGTCTTGGTCGATACTCTTGCAATTACTTGCATCAATGATGATTTTGGAATGAGGAGCCGCATTTTCTAATGTTGTATGTATTCCAACCTTATTTAAAAAGGTAACTTCCTCAGACAATTTTATATGCAACTCACCTTCGGACTCTGTCTTCGTAAAATGATTTTGAAAGTTTCTACGCAAAATAAAGTAAATCGAAACGATGAGTCCAATGCCAATACCTTTTAATAAATCTGTAAAAAGTACACCAATGATGGTTAGAATAAAGGGGATGAACTGGTCCATTCCTTTCACATACATTTCCTTAAATAATCCTGCTTTGGTTAATTTATATCCAACCATAATTAAAATCCCGGCAAGTGAAGCTAAAGGAATTTGATTTAATATGGAGGGTAACAAGATGATTGCAAAAATTAAAAAGACACCATGAATCACCGTTGCAAATTTTGTTTGTACCCCAGCATCAATATTTGCCGAACTTCGAACAACTACCTGAGTTATGGGTAAGCCGCCAATAAAACCTGAGAAAATATTCCCAACTCCTTGCGCGGTTAATTCTCTACTCGTGGGCGTTGTGTTCTTTTCAGGGTCCAACTTATCGGTTGCTTCCACACTCAGTAAAGTTTCCAAACTGGCAACGAGGGCAATGGTAATCGCAACTGTGTAAACCTGCCAATTTCCTAGTGCGCTAAAATCTGGAAAGAAAAGTATATTGGAAACATCTGAAATACTTGTTAAAATTGGCAACTGTACCAAATGTTTTGAACTAACTTCAAGAAATGATCCTTTGGTCAGCAACTGAATAATGACGCCAACCAATACCACAATAAGCGCACTTGGAATCAATTTCATCACTTTGTTTTGCTTAAAGAACGGTTTATCCAAAAGAATGATGATCAATATGGATAAGATGCCAATGAATACGGATCCTTCTTGAAAGGCATTCATAGAATAGGCTAATTCTGTAAATGTATTATGCCCATCAAATTGCCAAAATGATTCGTCACCGAAAAAATCTTTATCATAACCGAGCAAATGGGGAATTTCCTTCAAAATTAAGGTGATGCCTATTGCTGCCAACATTCCTTTGATCACGGAGGTAGGTACATATTTCGCAATGATGCCTAATTTGAAAAACCCAAAAATGAGTTGAATGATTCCCGCCAATATTACAGACACTAAAAAAGCTTCGTAGCTCCCTAAAATGCTGATGGAAGAAAGTATAATGGTGATTAATCCTGCAGCGGGTCCTGATACGCCTACGCGCGAACCACTAATTAATCCAACGACTATCCCACCGATGACTCCAGCTAGAAGTCCAGGAAAAACACTCGGCAATGAAGGGATATTTTCCACATTTGTGGAAGCCAAACCTATTCCAAGACAAAGTGGCAAAGCCACTAAAAAAACAACTAGACCCGCGAGAATATCTTTCCCGAGGAATCTTTTAAAAATACCCATAACATACGTTTTAGTGAAAAGTTAATTCTTATCAAAAAACGTACTCTGGAGGCAAATGATGTTTTAACAGTGATATTCGGGATAATGAATGAATATAGTTGAAAAACAGATTCGAATTCTTTGGAAATAACAGATTCAATTGAGCATTTGACAGAAAATCCTTCTCGAGTTCTTCCTCCAATAAAAGGGAGAAATCGCCTTCATCAGCATCTAGCTCATCTGAGAAATCACCATCCGAGGTTAATTCAGTATCGAACGAAACAATGGTAGAATCGAATGAAAAAGAAACCACAGTCACCAAGAATAATTGACTGACAAACACCAGTAAAAAAAACTTGGACAACTCTTTCGATTTCATTTTTACATTCATTGGAAAGCTCTTTTTTAAATAACCTTTAAATTCTTTCCAACTTTGATAAAAGCAGCGATTGCTTTATCTAAATCTGCTTTCGTATGTGCAGCTGAAATTTGTGTGCGAATGCGCGCTTGTCCTTTCGCTACCACTGGGTAAAAGAAACCAATAGCGTAGATACCTTCTTCCAATAATTGATTCGCGAATTTCTGAGAAAGTGCTGCGTCATACAACATAATCGGAACAATTGGAGAGTCTCCCGGTTTGATGTCAAAACCAGCATCAATGATTTGCTTTTTGAAATAGCGCGTGTTTTCTTCCAGTCGGTCTCTTAATTCGGTCGTTGAACTCAGGATATCGAACACTTTAATCGATGCGCCAACAATGGCAGGTGCCAATGAATTCGAAAACAAATACGGACGGGAACGTTGACGTAGCATCTCAATAATTTCTTTTCTACCGGTTGTATATCCTCCCATTGCACCACCGAGTGCTTTTCCAAGCGTTCCAGTGATGATATCTACTCTGTCCATTACCCCACAATGTTCCGGAACACCACGGCCTGTTTTTCCGATAAATCCAGCAGAGTGACATTCGTCTGTCATGACAAGCGCATCGTATTTATCTGCAAGATCACAAATTTGATCCATTTTAGCGATATCGCCATCCATAGAGAAAACACCATCCGTCACAATGACACGAAAACGTTGCTCCTGAGCTTTAATCAATTGTTCTTCTAAGTCTTGCATGTCGGAGTGCTTGTATCTGTAACGAGCAGCCTTTGCAAGACGAACGCCATCAATAATGGAAGCATGGTTCAATTCATCAGAGATGATCGCATCTTGCTCCGTAAAAAGAGGCTCGAAAACACCGCCATTCGCATCAAATGCTGCTGCGTATAAAATGGTGTCTTCCGTTCCATAGAACTGGGCAATTTTTGCCTCAAGTTCTTTGTGAATATCCTGTGTACCACAAATAAAACGCACCGAAGACATCCCAAATCCATGTGTATCCAATGCGTTTTTAGCCGCAGATACAACTTCCGGATGTGAAGACAGACCCAAATAGTTGTTTGCACACATGACTACAACCTCTTCGCCTGTTGAAATAGTTACTTTCGCTCCTTGCGGACTAGTAATGATGCGTTCTTTCTTTAGTAGTCCATTTTCTTCAATAGAACTTAACTCCTCAGATAGATATTTTTTGATTGATCCGTACATATTAATTTTTTGCGCGTTCTTGAATTTTCTTTGTTATAAGTTGCGATAGTAATTTCGCTTCTTTTTCCGATAATTTTCTTCCAAAGCTTATTTTCTTCTGAAAGTAATCAAAGGAAAATCGTTCACCTCCGTTAATCCATGGTGATGATTCCCAAATTCCTTGCAAAGATCCTTGCTTTGGAATTTCGTAGGTCATGTTCTTGATGTTATCGAAATAATACGGGTGAGACTTCCCATAGGATAGAATACTCTTTTTCAGATGAAAAGCACGGTCATCGATTTTAATGAATTCTTGTCCGAACATGATCCAAAGAAATGATTTCGTTACTCGAAAAGCATAATAACACCAAAAGACGACAAAAATCCACAAGATTATTACCTCTTGTTCTTTCAGGGGCATGACATTCAGTGCCCAAAATACGGTTCCACCTATTGCGTACCACATGGCCAACCACGATCCCATAATTGCATTGATCCAAAGATTTTTCTCCGGATCCACGACGATGGTTGTTTTCGATCGTTGATCAACAAAACTGATTCTTTTACCTATCCACTTCACCTTACAAATTTAAAATAAAAAAGCCCCGTCTAACAACGGGGCTTTCAAGTTTATGAGATAATTTTAAAAATTCCAAACATCATGTTCCCATGTACGAATTTCTTCTTTGATGCGTTCAGCCTCATACAAAGCATCTACACCAAATTTGTAATCCTGAATCTCACGGTCAAATTTATCTGAAACCTTGTAGATTGTAGAACTAAACTTACGTTTCCAGAACAAATCATCCATGGACATCCATTGCGCATCGTTTTGGTCGTTGTAGACGTAATAGTTCACAATGACATTACGCAACTCTGGAAAATAAAGCCAAAACAACTCTTTTTCAATAAATTGACCAGTATAAGGTTCAAAAACACCATCAGAACAAGTTGTTAATTCACCATTTCGATTCACTGAAACAAACGTTTTGAAGCGATCCATGCCATCATCCGTTAATTCATTTGGAGTTGCAGGTTGCTCATATTTCAATCGAGCCACAGGAGCGATTGCAATTATTCTTTTATCCAGCATGGAACGTTCTTTATCAAAAAACCAATCCTCTTTAACATTGTAAGCCGTTATACTCGCCGAAGAAATATATTGAACTACATCTGGTCTTTTTATCGAAAAACCTTTCTTTGCTGCATCATATTGCATTTTTAACGAAACCTTATCAGTACGAGTCAAGGCTCCAAATACTAAAGAGTCATTATCCGGAGCAACACCTTGAGTTGTTAGCCGTTTAAACCAGTTATCAAAAGATTCAGTTGAATCTGTTTTCATTAAAACAGTTTTCGTTGCATTTGCATCATCACCCTCAATTTCCCAAGGTTCACCAGGACCTCCATAACTTAATTTCCGATTGATTTGACTTCTATAAGCTGGGTCGTAAAAATAGGCATCCTTTGCATTCTTTTTAATTGGATACTTAAAACTATAACCATCTTCAATCGCTCCATAATTTTTGTCTGCGACTTCATAAACCGTTAAATCTCCAAGCATGATATGTCTAAAGATTATTGTCCACAAAGACCACCTCTCCTGATGTTTCAACCAATCTGACTTGTCAATTTCTTCAGGTTTTGTTGGAGGACTCCAAGTAATATTTTCGGTTGGAAAATAATCATAAGGAAGAAAGAGATCATGATTCATTTTTTCTCTAGAATCAATTCTTGAAAAAACACGTTTCGACCAGACATAATCAGCTAAACGAACGTGTTCATATTCAATTTTCGACCTAACCGGTACCTCATCTTTGATAACAACACCATCAACAATTCCACCATCAAGCATATTCTGTGGACCACGGAGACCTGCATCATTTTGCCCAAAAACTGAACAAGATAATATGATAAACGATAAGGAAAAATAAAATGTTGCTTTCATAAAATATTTTATTAGTTAGTAACCTTGAGTGAACCAGGAATGATTTCAGTTGAACCAGTTAATGGATTTTTCACCGTAACATTAATTCCGATACTCTTACCTGCTTTTAATTTTGCTACAACCGATCCTGGAATATTCTGACCAGGACACTGGCCGTTATCAACACCAAGCACCTCAACCGCAACAACTTGAAATGCAGGATTCTTCAAAGGCGAGTCTGACGGCAAACCAACTGAAATTCTAGCACCAGAACCTTTAGAAACACTTGTTGTTTTTATTTCCGGTTTAGGGAATGGTTTCACAGTGTAATTCCATGTTCCAAAGCCCAAAGGCTTACCTTTTGCATCTTTTCCCGTTAATGTAACACCAACAGTTTTAACACCAGCGCCTGGCGTCAAAATATATGCTTTTTTACCGTTTATTGTTGTTTGAGTCTTACCACATCCAGACACATTTATGTCGTAACTAACAACACCTGATGCGGCAGGAATAATTTTGTTATCATAGCCTCTGTAAAGAACCATGTATTCAGGCATTTCCAAGGACCCGCCTGCTTTAACAGACATGATTTTTATTTCATTGTCCTTATCTTTACCATATTCTCTCCAAACAAGCTCTCCTGTTTTATCAGGAATTGCAACCATTCCTGTTAACTTTAACTCTTGTCCAGGAGCTGGGGCTGTTAAACGAATTTTGGCAATGCCGTCTTTAGACTCAATAAACGTACCTTGATCAGGTTTCACCTGAGGTTTTTTATCCGAGTCAAAAGCTCCCATGAAAACACTCAATATCACTTCATCACCCTGCTGAAAAACTGTACCATCGGTGTATCCCATACCTACAATCTTGTTGAAAGAAAATTGGCCGGTGGTTACCTTACTTTTTAACAAACCTATTGCCTTAGCACGCGCGCTCAATATTTCATTTTGTAGGGAAGAAAGCGATGCGATAGCACCAACCAAAGGAGCATGATCGAATGTCCGACCCAACCAATGAATATTCTCCTGTTCATGATGATTTGCCAATTCTTTTTTGGTTAGCTCTTCATAAATTCCAACTAACATTTCCACATCCTCTTTGTTTGGCTTATTTCCGTTACCAGTAATCATTTTTCTAACAGCATCATCTAAATCATCATTTGATTCGAATTTATTAATGGGCTTAGTATTTACGGTGTATTTTCGGTCACCCTCTTTATATGAGCCTGTTAGATGTACCAACTGTGCACGATAATTATTATAAGCTTTCCAAAGCTTTAAACCTGCTTTCGATGGATCAGGTTTTTTAATATCTGACCCAACTAATAAATTCATTGGAATATCAAAGTTATCCTTCGCTTCAACCTTCATTAAATTTAATCGAGCAGGACGAATAGGGTCATCTTTACGATATTTCCTCCAAACAATAGAATTCTCATCATTGTCCTTCTCGATATCAACTTTTTCCTTCGCCTCTACTAACAAATCCATTTTTATTTGATCAATCAAGCCAATGACTGTACCTGTTTCTTTGTTAATTTGCTTGATTATATCCAAATAGATTTTGATTTTTTTAGCCTTCGCTCTACCAGCCTCATCTTTCGTAGACTGACTCATTTCTTCTTCTAAATCTTTCACATTCCCGTTACCTTTCTCTAATTGAGTGATCGTTCCTCTTTGAATGTTCTCTTCAATTGCTACGAAGGCATCCAAAATTTGTTTGGATACGTTCAATGCAAGAAGAGCAGTCAAAACGAGGTACATCATACCAATCATCTTCTGTCTTGGGGTTTCCTTACCACCTGCCATAATTTCTAGCTATTAGTTTGTTTGTAAATAAAATAA
>CANHMH010000031.1 GCA_947461635.1 Flavobacteriales bacterium
CCGCCAAATTGTAAAATAGCATCTTTAATACTTGTCGAATTTACACTGTAAATATCCGCTGCCGAAAGTTTCATTCCTTTCGCCTTCATGTCGGACTCAAACGCCGCAATCAATGATGGAATGAGCATTCCTTCTTCTGCAAAGGAGAACAGGGACTTAACAACAAATACAAGCAATAATGCAGCGCGTAAAAAGAGTGATTTCATAAGTTCATTTTAGTGTGGCTAAGATACGACGATTTCAGCAAGCGACAATAGGCGGATAATTGCTTATCTTTGCGCCTCAATTGAAGTATGCGAATTTTCGAAGGACTTACGGAAAAAATGCCCATTAAGAACGCCGTTGTGACGATCGGAACGTTTGACGGGGTGCATCTAGGTCATCAAGAAATATTAAAAACACTCATTTCCGAAGCAGAGAAACGTGATGGAGAAAGTGTTTTATTGACCTTTTATCCGCATCCAAGAATGGTCCTTTTCCCTGAAAATGGAGCCTTGCACTTGTTGCAAACACAAACGGAAAAACTAGATAAACTAGCTTCAATTGGACTTCAAAATGTAGTGATTTATCCATTTTCAAAAGAATTTGCAGATCTTTCAGCAGAACGCTTTGTGGAAGAAATACTCATAAAAGGTTTGCAAGCAAAAATGGTGATTATTGGGTACGATCACCAATTTGGACACAATAGAGAAGGTAACCTAGCCTTTTTGAAGCAGTATGCGGAGAAAGGACATTTTGAATTACTTGAAATCCCCGCGGAACAAATTGACGAAGCAAATATTTCCTCTTCAAAAATTAGAAAGGCTATTTTAGGAGGAGAAATCTCCACCGCAAATTCGTTCCTTGGTTCCCCTTTTGAATTAAGCGGAACAGTAGTCAAAGGTCTTCAAAACGGCAGGAAAATTGGTTTTCCAACGGCTAATATTCACGTGGAAGATGGACATAAAATCATTCCAGCAATTGGGGTGTATGCCGTTGAAATGGAAGTTTCGGGAAAATTTCATCCAGGAATGATGAACATCGGTTGGCGACCAACGATTCAAGAAGAAAAACAGGAACGTAAAATTGAAGTGCATTTATTCGATTTTGATCGGGAAATATATGATGAATCTTGTCAAATACGAATCTTAAGTTATGTGCGTGGTGAACATAAATTCCCTAACTTAGAAGCGTTAAAAGCTCAAATTACCTCGGATGAAGCAACGGTTCGCGCTTATTTTTCTACTGCTCAGTTTTCTTAATCACGCCCAAATTGACCATGGTAGGATTTACCAATGGAATGAAGTAAGCAACGCAAATCCGGATACCATTCGTGCGATTTCTTTTGAAAAAATGAAATTAGATTCCTTGCCAAAAGATCTTTGGCACTTTACCAATCTAAGCTACTTAAATTTGGAAAAAAATCAATTCACTCAGTTACCGGAAGAATTGGTTTTATTGAATCAATTAACAGAATTAAACATTAGCAAAAACAAGTTTACCTTTTTACCATTGGTTATTTGTCAATTACCGAACCTACAAAAGCTGAACGCATCTCGAAATCGAATCGAATCCATCCCCAATCAAATTGAGCATTGCACCCACCTTCGCATCCTTGATTTTTACGATAATCTTATTGAGGATTTTGGTACGGGAATAAGCAACTTGACCGAGTTAAAAACCTTGAATATTGAAGGCGTCATGTACGGAACAAATTTTGCCGATGAGCTAAAACGAAAACTACCGAATGTCCATATTTTACTAGATCCACCTTGTAAATGTTTGAACTAAAAAGGTTTTTCAACAGCTGATTATCGTCGGGCACTTCAAACTATTTCCTACCTTCGTATAAAACAATAAATTTGGAACTCATCAACCTTATTTTCCGCTTAGGAGTCCTCTTCGCTATTTATGGCTTCCTTTGGTTTTTTATCGAACTATTACTTCAAGTATTGATTGGCGGACGCAAACGCGCACTTGGGGAAATCTATTTGATTAAAACGGTGAAATATTTGTTTCTGGTGAATGTGACCTTTTTATTCTGCCTAGATCAAATGAACGAACCCGTTTACCAAATTAATTACACAAATTTGATTCCTAGCCTCATTATCCTCATTGTATATTTCTTAGGAAAACTACAAAAGAAAGAACAACGCATTCAAATGATGGCAAATTTTACGCAGGGAATGAATGATGTTCCGTTTAATCGTCAATGGGAAATGATCCTTATATTGATTTGTGGCATTTCGTTTACAGGACTCATGTTTTATCCACAGTTTTCTGAAAATGCCATTTCCGCTTGGTTTCGTCAAACTATTTTACAGATTGAAAATTCGTTCTTTATCGGTTTCATCTTTAAAGTAATCGGATTTTTCTTTTTGATGAGTATGTTTTTTAAGATGTTAAACGCCCTTAATTACATTATTTCCGGAAAACCTATGGTGAATGTTCGAACTGGATTTAGTTCGAAAAGAGGATCGAATGACGACTCCTTTGATGATTTTGAAGAAATCGATGACAATAAACTCTCTGAATAATGGCACACTTTGACGAAAAAGAATTAATTGAACTTTCCAATGAAATCATTCATTCATTGACAAAACTAATCCTAGGTGAAAAACCAGGATTTTTGGCAGGAAGCGTATATAAAAAAATGGAAATTCATCCACGCTTGAGTACGATGAAGACCTTGTATGCAAGTTTTATCATGGATTTCAAAGGTTCCTACGAAGATGCCTCAAGTTTAAAAAAGTTAACAGATTTCCGCTATGAAATCGTAGAATTATTTGACTCTGAATCTCCAAAAGAAAATTAATCAAGTTCTCAAGATGGATTTTACTTTCGGGAAAGCATATAAATTATGTAGCGTCAAACGAATTGACCGCTTGTTCTCCGAAGGGAAGAGGTTGAAAGCATACCCTATTACCGTAATGTTTCAAGAAACGCAGGAAGAAATGGAGTTTTTCTTTCAAGTGATTTTTTCCGTACCGAAGAAAAGAATGAAACATGCCCATGACCGTAATTACGTGAAGCGTTGTTTTCGAGAAATTATTCGAAAAAATAAGGCAATGCTTGAAGACCACTTGATAAAGTGCGATAAAAAAATCAATTTTGCGCTCATCTATCAATTAAACGAACGAATTCCATATGAGGATTTGGAACAAAAATTGCTAGTAGCGATAACCAAACTAATAAGTGAAATCAACGATGAAAAATAAACTTCACGCGATCATTTGGATCACCGTAACGTGCTTTACATTCCAAACTGCTTGGACTCAATCCAACGGATTCGAAACCCTGAAAAGTTTGGAAATCATGGATCAAATCTATGAGAACCTTGATTTGTATTTTGTGGATGAACCTCAAAATGGAAAATTGTCGAAAACGGCAATTGATGCCATGTTAAAGGAATTAGATCCATACACCGTTTATTACCACGAATCCAATATTGAAGATTACCGCCTGTTAACTACTGGACAGTACGGTGGAATTGGGGCATTGATCCGTCAAATGGGAGATTACACCTTCATTTCTGAACCTTATGAAGATTGTCCGGCAGCGAAAAGCGGCATCAAAGCAGGGGATAAAATTTTAACCATTGATGGTAAAAACATGGCAAAGAAAACGACCGATGAGGTTTCTGACGCCTTGAAAGGACCGAAAGGAACAAGTATCGAAGTCGAGATTGAACGAAAAGGTGAAGGAAAGAAAAAAATCACCATCGCACGGGATGAAATTAAAATTCCGGATGTTCCTTATTTTGGCATGTTGAAAGGGGAAGTTGGATATGTAAAATTAAATAGCTTCACACAAACGGCCTCCGCCGATGTGAAAAAAGCCATTCAGAAATTGCAAGCGGACGGAGCAAAGCAGTTAGTCTTAGACTTAAGAGGAAACGGTGGTGGATTGCTCATCGAAGCAGTGAAAATCGTGAATTTTTTCGTTCCAAAAAATCAAGTGGTTGTGACAACTAAAGGACGCGTGAAAGAAGAGAACCACGTCTACACAACTTTAGAAGAGCCTTTTGCACTTGAAATGCCACTTGCTGTTCTGGTGGATGGCGGATCAGCTTCTGCTAGTGAAATTGTATCCGGATCCCTGCAAGATTTAGACCGTGCCGTCATTATTGGTGAAACGAGTTATGGAAAAGGATTGGTACAAAGAACCTATGATCTGAAATATGGTTCAAAAATTAAAATTACGATTGCAAAATACTATACGCCTTCAGGACGCTGCGTTCAGCGTTTAGAGTATTATGACAAGGAAAACAATGCAAAAGCAAAAGAAATCCCAGATTCATTGTTGAAGTCATTCCAAACAAAAAATGGAAGAAAAGTGATTGATGGACGTGGAATTGAACCAGACCTCAAAGTGGAAAGCCCGGATTTAAGTCGTTTGACAGCTGTACTTATTACTAGTAATAGTATCTTTAATTATGCCACAGATTTTGTATTAACACACCCAACTATTGCAAAAGCAGAGGAATTTAGTTTATCGGATTCCGATTACCTTGAATTTCAAAAATACGCGTTAGCTCAAGAATTTAAGTACACAACGGCTTCAGAGGAATCCTTAAAGAAAATGAAAGAAACAGCTGAAAAAGAAGGGTATTTCAATGAAATCAAAGCAGATTATGAAGACATGATTTCGAAAGTAACTCCCTCGAAAGAAAGAGATTTACAGAAATTTAAAGCGGAGATATCAGAAATGTTGGAAAACGAAATTATTTCAAGGTATTACTACCAAAAAGGACGAACAATTGCGTCTCTGAAAAATGACATTGTTGTCCAACGCGCACTAAAAGTTTTGTCGGATTCAACGGAGTACAACACTATTTTGAAAAAATAAGCGTTAGACTCCTATGTTTAAACGCTATTTCGGTCCGCAAATCCATCACCAAGTGCATTTCCTTGTACTTGCCTTCTTTATCATTGGGGTTGTATGCAGTAAATTTCTTATGTCCATGGGACTACTGTTAGGCGTCCTGAATCTGCTGACGGAAGGAAATTTCAAATCCTATTTCCATCGACTTCGAGAGAATCCACTCATTCTTCTTATTCTTCTTTTCTACACCTTACATCTGGTTGGATTACTCTGGAGCAATAATTTGGATTATGGATTAGATGATATCCGCAAGAAAACATCCTTATTACTGATTCCATTGATTGTTGGTTCGCATCCCATCCCAAGTTCAAAACGTTGGATAACACTCATCCACTTTTTTATCTTGACCTTGGTGATTACCGCAAGCATCAATTTAATCGCATATCACTTTTTCGCGGAAAAACTGAACCTGATTGACATCCGAGACATGTCCTTATTTGGCTCACACATTCGTTATGGAATCCTGATGGGAATTGGATTAGCATTTTGCTTGGAACGATTGTATCAAGGCGCAAAATACCGAAACGGATTTATTGCAAGCGCACTCTTCTTTTTGATTTATACGTTTTATAGTCAAGTGTTGTCAGGGGTCATTGCCGTTGCGATTGTTTTAGTTGGATTGATCGTATTTGTATTATGGAAACGTAGACAGTTCATTGTACTGATTTCTAGTTTCATTGTAATCCTTCTAGGTTCCACGGCTTTGATTTATTATTTATCCCAACCAGTGACTTACTCAATTCTTTGTATGGAAAAATACGAAGAAATGGAGTCTGCTTGGAATCTGCGTTCTTCGTTGAATTATGATAGTCTAGATAAACGCAAACAACCAGTTGCTTCTACGCTTGAGAGGTATTTATCCTCCAAAAGACTTTGTGCAAATGCGGACGGAGTTCAAAAGCTTACAAACGAGGACATCCATTTTATCGAAACAGGATTTGCAGATGTTCATGAAACCTATGGTGGAATTCAAGCCAGGTTATTGGACATTCGCTACCAACTTCATCACGCTTCGAATCCATCTGGACATTCCATTTTGGAGCGAATAGAATACTGGAAAAATGCGTGGGCAATCATTGAAAACCATTGGTTCATTGGTGTTGGAACGGGTGATGTCGACGATGCAATGCAAGAAATGTACAATGAACGCCAATCTCCCTTAACACTCGAGCGACGATTGCGCGCCCACAATTCCTATTTAACCTATTACGTGACATTTGGGATCTTTGGCTTTTTGTTCTTTCTCTATTTTCAACTGAAGTTCATTATCCAACAATGGAAATGGCAACAATGGCTTGGATTTCTGTTTGGAATAATTGCCTTGGTCACTTTTCTCTTTGAAGATACGCTCGAGTCCCAAATGGGCATAACCATGTTTGCGTTTTTCTATGCCGTATTTTCAAGGAAAATCACAAGTAAGTAGATACGTCCTTGATTTTTATTAACTTCGCTTTGCGATGTCAATAGAAGTAAAAAACCTGTTTAAATATTACGGAGAACAAGCCGCAGTGCGGGATGTAAGTTTCTCTGTCAACAAAGGTGAGATTGTAGCCTTTTTAGGTCCAAATGGAGCTGGAAAATCTACCACCATGAAAATAATGACTGGATACATTCCAGCAAGTTCTGGAGAAATATACATTGGGGGTATTAAAGTCGATGTGGACGAACTAAAAACCCGTCAAATGATCGGCTATTTACCGGAAAACAATCCGCTTTACGTGGACATGTATGTCCGTGAATACCTCGAATTTGTTGGACGCATCTATAAGGTGAAAAACTTGAAATCGCGCGTAGCAGAAATGGTGAATGCAGTCGGACTTGATGTCGAACAAAACAAAAAAATTGGTGCCTTATCCAAAGGATACCGTCAACGTGTAGGATTGGCGCAAGCCATTATTCACGATCCAGAAGTGCTTATTCTCGATGAACCAACCACTGGACTCGATCCCAATCAATTGGTGGAAATCCGTGAATTGATTCGTCAAATTGGAAAGCAAAAAACTGTATTACTTTCAACGCATATCATGCAAGAAGTAGAAGCGATTTGTGACCGTGTGATTATCTTGTCTAAAGGTCAGATTGTTGCGGACGATAAAGCGAAAACCTTGCAACAAGAATTGGAACATCAAACCGTTTACGTTGAGTTTGATTCAGCGGTAACCAAATCACAATTGGCAAAAATCCCGAATGTGAGCAAAGTGGAAGCACTAGAAAAAGGTTGGTTAATTGAATCAATTGCGATAGAAGATTTGAGAAAATCAGTCGCGCAATACGCACAAGCTCAAAACTGGTTAATCCTTACCTTGAACATAGAGCAGAAATCCTTAGAAGAAGTATTTAAAGAATTAACAAAATAAGATGCCAACGAATTTTATCGAAGAATTACAGTGGAGAGGGATGATACATGATATCATGCCAGGAACAGAAGAAGCACTATTGAAGAAAAGTTCGTCAGGTTATATTGGATTTGATCCCACAGCCGATTCCCTTCATATTGGAAGTTTGGTGCAAATCATGACCTTGGTCCATTTTCAAAAAGCTGGACACAAACCATTTGCGCTAGTAGGTGGGGCGACAGGAATGGTGGGAGACCCATCTGGAAAGTCTCAAGAAAGAAATTTATTGGATGATGCGACATTGCAGCACAACGTTTCGTGTGTGAAAGCACAACTTGAAAAGTTTTTGGACTTCGAAGGGGAAAATGCAGCTGAAATGGTGAACAACATCGATTGGTTCCGAAACATGAGTTTTTTGGAATTTATTCGCGATGTCGGAAAACACATTTCAGTAAATTACATGTTGGCAAAGGACTCCGTTAAATCTCGTCTTGAAACAGGAATGTCCTTCACTGAGTTCTCCTATCAACTCGTACAAGGATTTGATTTTTATTATTTGAATCAGCACAAAGGATGCATTGTTCAGTTAGGTGGATCGGATCAATGGGGAAATATTGTTACTGGAACAGAGCTCATCCGTCGAAAAGGTGGGGGTGAAGCATATGCCGTTACTACACCACTGATTAAAAAAGCAGATGGAACCAAGTTTGGTAAAACGGAAGGAGGAAATGTTTGGTTAGACCCACAGAAAACTTCTCCTTACCAATTCTACCAATATTGGTTAAATGCAGCCGATGAGGATGCCGCAAATTTCATTCGAATTTTCACCTTGAAATCGAAAGTAGAAATTGAGGCATTGGAAAAAGAACATGTGGAAGCGCCTCATTTAAGAGCACTGCAAAAAGCACTTGCAGAAGACATTACGGTTCGTGTGCATAGTGAAGAAGCTTTGCAAACTGCTATCAGTGCAAGTAATATACTTTTTGGAAAATCCACTTCGGAGGATCTTAAATCCTTATCTGAACAAGATTTCTTTAGCATTTTTGACGGGGTTCCTCAAGCGACCATTTCACGTGCTGAGTTTGGTGCTGGAATCAGTATCATTGATGCCATGGCAGCGAAGACGGGCTTCTTAAGCTCTAATGGTGATGCACGCCGTGAGTTAAAAGCAAATGCCATTTCAGTGAATAAAGAAAAGGTTGATGAGCAATTCATTGTTGGCACAGAACAATTGATCAATAATAAATATGTTTTATTAGGGAAAGGTAAAAAGAACAATTACATATTAATCCTCGCAGATTAATCCATAAAATAATCGTCAAAAAAAAAGAGAAGGTTTTGCCTTCTCTTTTTTTTTAGCTAATCTATTCGTTTTACAAAATAAGCATGGCATCACCATACGAGAAGAAACGGTATTTTTCTTTGATCGCTTCTTGGTATGCTTGCATCATCAAATCATGACCTGCAAAAGCAGAAATCATCATTAACAAAGTAGAAAGTGGTGTATGGAAGTTTGTAATTAAACTATCTGCAATGCTAAAATCATATGGAGGGAAGATGAATTTATTTGTCCATCCATCAAAAGGCTTCAAATAACCTTCTGTTGAAACAGAAGATTCGATCGATCTCATGGCAGTTGTCCCGATCGCACATACACGTTGTTTTGAACGTTTCGCATTGTTGACCATGTCAGATGCCTCTTGAGAAATAATCACTTGTTCAGAGTCCATTTTATGCTTTGTTAAATCTTCAACCTCTACCGAACGGAATGTTCCAAGTCCGATGTGAAGTGTAACTTCTGCAAAATTTATCCCTTTTAACTCTAATTTTTTCAATAATTGTCTTGAAAAATGTAGTCCTGCCGTTGGAGCAGCAACCGCACCTTCCACTTTAGCGAAAATTGTTTGGTAGCGTTCTTCGTCCTCTGGTTCAACCTCACGTTTTATGTATTTTGGAAGTGGAGTCTCACCTAATTCAGTGATTTTCGCTTTAAATTCCTCATATGGACCGTCAAATAAGAAGCGAAGTGTGCGTCCACGTGAAGTCGTGTTATCAATTACCTCTGCAACCAATGAATCGTCTTCACCAAAATATAATTTATTTCCGATACGGATTTTTCTTGCCGGATCAACAAGCACATCCCAAAGTAAACTTTCACGGTTTAATTCACGAAGTAAAAACACTTCAATTTTAGCACCGGTTTTTTCTTTATTTCCGTACATTCTAGCGGGAAAAACACGCGTATTATTCATAATCATCACATCTCCCTCAGAGAAATAATCCAACACATCTTTAAATAATTTGTGTTCAATTAACCCTGTTTCGCGGTGGATAACCATAAGTCGTGATTCGTCACGGTTTTCACTTGGATAGTTTGCGATTAACTCTTCTGGAAGATCGAAGTCGAACTCCGATAATTTCATTTTGCTCATAAGCCCAATATTTACGTACTTCTACAACGTAGACCGCAAAGATACGACATCGAGACCCCGTTTGTCAAGTAATTGAGCAACTAAATTCATTTCGAAAGGATTTATTGACAAAAATCATCTTTTTAGATAATGTTTCTCATTGAAATGTTCCTGGACATGGGCGAATTTTGTAAAAAAGAAAAGGATGTTTGAAAAATTAGTTAAAGAGATGGAGTTCAACCGTTTTGGTTGGATAGCCATCATATTGTTAGTGGTTGGTTGCCTAGGTGGATTAACCGTTGGTATGGGTGCGATTGGAAGCACTTTTGCTTTGATTGCGATATTAATACCAACAATGTTAACCTTAAGTTTTTTGCTTTCCGTCGCACCAATGAAGTGGATTGCCGTAGCAACATTGGTTACTGTTAGTGTCGATTTATTGTTTTTCAGTTATTATCTAGCCGTTTAAAACTGAAAATAAACAAAGGGTTTAAAGCTGTCAGAAATAGCTTGATACATTAAGAAAACACTAAATGCAATCAAGATTCCTTGAAATACAAAAGGAATCTTTGCAAATGTATTTGTTCCTTTTTCTTTCCATGAATCAGGCAGCCAATGTAAAACAAATCCGCTTAGAATCACCCAGAATACTGCTTGATAGGTATCTAGAACTTTCACAAAAACAGGCCACGTAAAATCAAAATGTGTCCACATATGATCCAACATTTTGATCGGCTCTCCTGCCTCATCTAGTCGGAACCAAATTCGTGTGAAGGTGATGAAATTAAAGGTGAAGAAAATCCGCCATGCACGTATTCCCCAGGCTGTACTTTGTTCGTAAGGACTAATTTTCTTCCAGTACTGATAAAGGATGAGTGCAAGTCCATTCATGGAGCCCCAGATGATGAAATTCTCACTCGCTCCGTGCCAAAGTCCACCAACGACCATTGTGATTAATAAATTTAAATCACGATTTAAGTAGTTCTTTACTTTCGGGAAATAATGCCAACAAAGCAAGTAAAGCAACATTAAACCCGCATAGACATAGATTAGTTCGTACCATTGCGTGATGAAAATCAGGAAAATGAAAATAACGGTCGAGGCAATGTAGGTGCCGATTCCACCTGAACGATTTCCTCCCAACGGAATGTATAAATAGTCACGCAACCATGACCCAAGTGATTTATGCCACCTTCTCCAGAAATCTGCCACCGAAACGGCTTTGTATGGAGAATTGAAGTTTTCTAATAATTTGAAACCCATCAAACGAGAAATGCCTATAGCGATGTCTGTATATCCGGAGAAATCTCCATAAATCTGTAGGGAATATGCCCACATGGCAATAACACTAACAAATCCTGGATAGGATTCCGGAGCATCAGCAATTTTATCAATAAAATGAACAGCAATGTAATCCGCCAAGACAATTTTCTTGAAAAGTCCTTTGGTTATTTGCACCAACGACCAACTAAAATCTTGTTTCGTTAGGGTAAAAGGTTGATTGATCTGTGGGATAAAATCGCGTGCTCGAACAATTGGCCCTGCAACTAAATGCGGGAAATAGGTCACATAAAAGGTGAAGTCATAAAAACTAGTGACTTTAATTTCTTTGCGGTAAATATCCACTACATAACTAATGTTATGAAAGGTAAAGAAGGATACGCCTATGGGAATAAGAATCTTATCTACAAAAGTTCCCTCTCCAAAAAATCCATTACCCCAAAGCGCGAATTGATTGACAATCTCATATTTTGTTTGGAATAATTGATTGAAAGAGTCTGTAAAGAAATAGGCATACTTAAAATATCCTAAGAGTAATAAGTTGAAAATAACGGAAGTTGCTATAAATAATTTCTTATTGCGGTCCTTTTCAGTTTCTTGAACCAGCTTACCCAAAAGAAAGTTTACAACCAAGGTAAGTCCCAGCAGCAAAACAAAAAGACCAGATGTTTTAAAGTAAAAAAACAAACTTACAACAGTCAAGAAAATACTTCTGGTTAAAAAGTGTTTGTGAATGGCTGAAAAAATAACCATCACCAAGATAAAAAATAACCAAAAGTCAAGTTGGGTAAAAATGAGTGGCTCTTGAGAATTGAAAGAAAAAAGTTGTTGTATTCGTTGCATGTTTATGGCGTCAGTTCCTCAAATGCACTGAGGTATTTTGTAAAAGCGTTGATTAATAAATTTCCTATCAGGTGATATCCAGTTGAACTAAAATGCACATAATCTGCTTGCATAAGGCTATTTTTCTTCCAAACGATTGAAGACCCAAGTTCTCCCATTACTCCATAAAAGTCCCAGATTGGCATTCGGTATTGCTGCGCCAATTGAATGATGACATCTCGTTGGCGTTCTGTGTTTTTATTTGGTGAATTATGAAATTGATTGTCATTGGGAACCGTTAACAACAAAGCACATTTTGGATTAACAGAAAGAATGAGTTTCATCAACGATTCGAGGTTTCGCTTATACACGGATGGATCGAAACTCGCAAAACTCGAGTAAGCGTCATTTGTCCCGACAGAAAACACAAAAAGGTCTGGAGGATTAACTTTGAGATCTCTTAAAAAATGTTCGTTTCCAAGATATGTATAAAGTCCGGCTCCGTTAATTCCAATAGCGTTATAAGTGATCCCGGGTAATTCATTCATAAATTCAAATCCATAAATCTCCAAAGTGTAAGCATCTGGAATGTTCTTGACAAACTGTAAATCGAGTGAGTCGATGTAATCAGTAAATGTCACATCCGTATATCCTAATTCATCGCGCTGAATTGTTTCACTTACTAGCAATTCTTGTCCACCAAAATTTAAATCATACGGGAATTCACCGGTATTATGAAAAATGCGCAATTGATTAAAGGGCGGTTTAATCATTGTTCGCATGTGCTTGAAATTAATGGTGATAACAGAATCGGGACATTTGATCGTCGCTCCGGTAATCCCATAATCTAAATCTTCTGATTGATTGTTAACGCTGCGGTAGGATTTCCACTGATTTGGCGATGAAAAATGGTAGTTAGACGGGTTATTCGTTTTTGCCAAATCAAAAGGAAAAACCAATCCGCGATCACCACTCAATCCTGGCCAATTCGTCTGTAAAAAAGTGCGAAAATCGTGGGTGTAAATATCTGCTTGGATGTGGGATCCGCCGATGTGATAAAAATTTAATTTTCGATCTTTTTTTTCAATCATTTGTTGCATTTCATCAAATAGAACCATCCAATTTGGACTTTCTTTTGTGAAAAACTGAAAATGATTGCAATCTGTATTGATGAAAGGATACTTAGATTCTATTCGGGCATCATCTTTCGAAAACTTCGCATAATTTAAAGTCCTTAAATCAATGTCTTGAGAAAAAAGGAGAGAAGGAAATAGAAGATAAAACCAAAACAATCGAATCATTTCGAATTTCCTTTCGTCGTTCCTGAATCTCCGTTAAACCATTTAGTATATTCTGCGATGAAGGCATCATAGAATAATTGAGAGGCATAACTCGAACCTTTTGGCGTAAAGTGTATGTAGTCATTTCCTGCGAGTCCTTGAGAAACCCATGAAGGCATTGAATTAATTCCACCCATCGCACCGAAAAGATCCCAATAAGCAGCCCCTGCTTCGAAACAAGATTTTTTCATTTGACTCACGCAATAAGGTAATAGGGAATAGGACTCAAACACGCCATTTTTCCGTTGCGACATATCACTTGGACCAATGACAATAATTGCTGCTGATGGCCTTACTTTTTGGATGTATTCAATTTGACCCTTGAAACTTTTTGCATAATAACGAACGGAACTACTGTCTCTAAACGCAGGAACTGAGTTGCCTCCGAATTGTAAAATAAATAGCTCTGTATTTAATTCGTTGTGCATTTTTTTAAATAAAGCGTTGTCTCCAGCGCTCAATGCTTGACCTGATGAACCACGCATCGCCACATTTGTGACTTGTACCCCAATATCACCTTCTAACGAGAAGCCGTTGAACACAGGACTAGTTGTTGAACTAAAAACAAATTTTAGTTTACCAGGCGTCTTAGGGAAATCCAAGTCGATTGAATGTCCATATCCGTCAGTGATTAATGAGTCCTCATGAATGAGTTTGTTGTTTTCGAATACTTTTACCGAACATGGCGCGAAACAAAAGGAGTAATAGCATTTCACATGATTATAATCCCTTGCTCTAGCAAATGCAGCTGGAGATGATTCAATTTCAATCCATCCTTCTGTTAATTTATTGCCATCAACTGAAAAAACAGCAGCAGACGCCATGGCACCATATCTTTTTGAACTTAATTTTTTACCCCAAAAAGAAGTTAAACGCTCAAAATTTGGTGAATAGGTTTGTTTAAATGTTTGTGTATTGTAGACATTGGTAGCTGGAATTAGACCGGGACCATTTCCTCCAAACTGATTTTGAATGCGTTGGCGAATATATCCTGTAATGCGATCCCCTTCAATTTGAGAATCACCATAATGGAAAATGGAAATTTTCTTGCCTTTGCTCGTAACGGTGCTTAATTTTTCAAAAAATCGAAATAAATTCAATTTCGCAGGGGTATTCATTTGTAAAACGGTCGCACTTTCTGTGCTTAGAGCACCACCATTTGCACCACCGAGTAATTTACTTGAGCCACCATTTTTGTGCTTGATAAGAGACCCGTTGATGTCACTTGTATCAACTTTCTGTATGATTTTGGAGATATCTTTGGACACCTGTTTTTTCGGCGAAAAAATATTTTCGATGCGTAAAAACTGCCAGTTTACACCTAGAAATTTACCTCCGCCATCTGGAATAAAATAGGCGGGAATCAGCAGAAGAGAAAGCACAAGTATTACAAAAAGTAGAACTTGATAAGGTCGAAATTTTTTCACGGGATGGTTCTATTCAACAAATATAGGTTTTCTTTGTTTTTTAATCAAATACTATGCAAATTTCAAATCAACTTATTCAAGAATCATCTCCGTATTTGATTCAACACGCACATCATCCCGTTCATTGGGTTCCTTGGAGCGATGCGGCTTTTAAGGAAGCTAAGCGCCTGAATAAAATGGTGTTAATTAGCATAGGTTATTCTGCATGCCATTGGTGTCATGTTATGGCACACGAAAGTTTTGAAGATCAAGAAGTAGCCGATTTAATGAATGCACATTTCGTAAACATCAAAGTGGACCGAGAGGAACGTCCTGATGTTGATCATGTATATATGTCAGCTGTACAACTCATGACGCAAAGAGGTGGTTGGCCATTGAATTGTATCACGCTTCCTGATGGACGCCCAATTTATGGTGGAACATATTTCCCAAAAGAGCAATGGATACATATTTTAAAGTCCCTAGTCTATACGTTTCAAAATGACTTTTCTAAAGTGGAAGAATATGCCACTAAACTGCACGAAGGACTCAGCGTAAATGAATTAATAACAATTCCACAGGACGAACCAAATCTTCAAAGTGAAAAATTAGTAGCGTTAGTTGCACGATGGAAAAAGCAATTTGATTGGATAGAAGGCGGAATGAGTCGGGCTCCGAAATTTCCCATGCCAACTAATTATGGTTATCTATTAGCACATAGTAAGTTTTTCAAGGACGAAAAGTTGCAAGAATATGTCCGTTTGACCTTAGACAAAATGGCGTTTGGAGGCATTTACGATCAAATCGGAGGAGGCTTTACGCGTTATTCGGTGGACATGATCTGGAAGGTTCCTCATTTTGAGAAAATGCTTTACGATAATGCTCAGATGATGGAATTATATGCGCTTGGCTATGAAGCTTTTCATGTGGACGCATACCGAGTAATCGTGGAAGAAATCTTCACGTGGTTAAAGCGTGAAATGAAAGATGATTCCGGAGCATATTATAGTGCTATAGATGCGGATAGTGAAGGTGAGGAAGGAAAATATTATTGTTGGAATGAAACTGAATTAAAATCGATTATTTTAACAGACTATCCACTTTTTGCAGATTATTATTCCGTTTCCAATCGCGGTTTCTGGGAGGAAGATAAATACATCCCCTTAAAAACACAAAGCGATAGTGACTTTGCGAAGAAATGGAACCTCGACTTGGAAGTCCTTGAAAGAAAAGTAGCTGATTGGAAATCCGTGCTTTTATCTGAGCGTCAAAAAAGAGTCGCTCCAGGACTAGACCATAAATGCCTTACTTCCTGGAATGCTCAACTAATCAAAGGAATGTGTCAAGCGTATAATTCCTTGCGTCAAGAAGAGTTTTTAATCGAAGCGCGAAAAATCGGAAAATGGATGCTTTCAAATCAACTTCATTCAAGTGACCATTTATATCATGTAAATACAAATGGCATCCCAAGTATTGATGGATTCCTAGAAGATTACGCACATGCTATTGATGCGTTTATTCAATTGTATCAACGTACAGGTGAGTTAAGTTGGTTAGAACAGGCTAAGAAATGGGCGCTTCTGGTGGAAGAGGAATTCATGCATCCAGAAAGCAAAATGTGTTACTTCACCTCTAATGATTCGCAATTGGTTGTTCGTAAAATGGAGATTCACGACAATGTCATTCCTTCTAGTAACTCCGTAATGGCCCGTAATTTTTACAGACTTGGAACCTATTTCCGTGAAGAGAGTTGGCTCGAAAACGCTCGTCAAATGCTTGCCAACATGTACGATGGAATGGAAACCTACGGATCAGGTTATTCCAATTGGGCACAGTTGTTATTAGAAATGAATAAAGGATTGACAGAAGTACACATTATGGAAGTTCAAACGAGTGAAATTGTTACCTGGCCAGAAAACACACTTCTGTCATTTCACAAAGAACTTCCCATGTCAGCAAGTTATGCTCGTGGAATTTTTGTTTGTGCCAAAGGTACGTGCTACCCAGCGCTAAGCACCATGAAAGCGGCAACGAAACTTATCTTAGAAGAAATCAATTAAGCTTTAACCTTGCACGTGTTCCATCCAAAAAGGGAATACAGTCCACAAAAAGACATAAAAGAGGTCAAGGTTAAAACCACCGCAACTACAAGTGCAATTACGTTAAAGGTGGATGGAAGCAAGTCCAATAATGACACAATTAAAAGTACTGCCGAGATTGCAATGCGAATCAAACGATCAGTGTTTCCCATGTTTTTTTTCATAAGACAAAGGTACGTAAGTACTTGGTTCTGATAGCAACAAAAGTTACAAGAATGTTTATGCTTTTCGTGCGACGGCTTTCATTGCTGCATTCACTACATCTTGTGTATCGATGCCATATTTCGTCATCAATTCCATGGGCGTTCCGCTTTCACCGAAAGAATCGTTAACAGCTACATACTCTTGTGGACAAGGTAATTCTCTACTTAATACTTGAGAAACAGCCTCTCCTAATCCGCCATTCATCATGTGTTCTTCCGCCGTCACTACACATCCAGTTTTACCCGCTGATGCTAAAATCGCTTGAACATCCAATGGCTTAATGGTGTGCATGTTAATCAATTCTGCAGAAATGCCTTTTTCTTTCAAGATGGCTAATGCTTCAATGGATTTCCAAACTAAGTGTCCACATGCGATGATGGTTACATCTGTTCCTTCAGCTAATACATCTGCTTTCCCTATCACAAATTTCGCATCGGGTTTCACAAAGATCGGCATCACTGGGCGACCAAATCTCAAGTAAACAGGACCCTTATGTTCAGCAATCGCAATAGTTGCTTGTTTTGTTTGATTAAAGTCAGCAGGAACAATCACAGTCATGTTTGGCAACATACGCATCATTCCAATATCTTCTAAAATTTGGTGTGTTGCCCCATCTTCACCTAAGGTAAGTCCAGCGTGTGAAGCACAAATTTTGACGTTTTTCTGTGAATATGCGACTGATTGACGAATTTGATCGTAAACGCGTCCCGTCGAGAAATTGGCAAATGTACCTGTATATGGAATTTTTCCACCAATGGTCATACCTGCTGCTAGTCCAATCATGTTTGCTTCAGCGATTCCCGCTTGGAAAAAACGATCTGGATTTTCTTTTTGGAAGGCATCCATTTTTAAGGAACCAGTTAAGTCAGCACACAATGCGACAACATCTGGATTCGTGCGTCCTAATTCCGCTAATCCTTCTCCAAATCCTGATCGGGTGTCTTTGTTTCCTAGTATTTCAAATTCCATAATTATAAATTTAATGAGAGTATTTTATTTGAATCGATTCTAAACTTTTTTTCTTTGGTATATGCGCTCGACTTTTGGTCTTTTTCGCGGTAAACAATTTTATAATTTCCGGGTTGTAAGGACCATTTACCTTCTAGTGGACCTTCATCGATGTTGCAAACCCATTCCCACTGGTCCGTTTGACGTTCATAGAATATTTGTCCGACTGTTGCTTTCGCAACTGAATATTGAAATATTCCAGCTGGAACAACATCAATATACGTCGTTTTACTTTGAGTGATCTCTACGCGTTGATACGTTCTTGGCAAGGTGAAAATTTCCACATCATATGTCCCGACGATGTATTTCTGTGTTGAATTTAAATTTTGCGCATGCAAGGTTCTGCCTTCATCTTTAAGAGATACACGCATTTGAAAGCTTGGATTCTGCGTGTTTCTACTTGCTGTAAATTTTAAATATCCTTGCGGTGCGTCCACTACAATCGTATTGTGTGTGTGTTTTTGAAGGATGATTCCTTTTTTCTCCAGTCTTGGAAGTGTGTTCACCACTAAATCATATTTCAAATCCGGGTCTAAAACCAATGTGTCCGGGAGGTTTTTGCGGTTTAAAGTATGGGTAAAGGTGTACTTTAATTTTGATGTCCCACTTTCGTAGAAGAACATCGTGACATTCGTTTCGAGTGGTTTTTTTGTGATATCATTTAAGTTGACTTGAACAGTCGTGTTAACGAGTGTTTTTGAAATGATGGATGATAACACATTTTTGAAAGACTCCTTGCTTTCCGCATCTGAATAAGCACCGATACAATCAAATTTATCCAAATAGGATAAATCCATTCCTAATCCGATAACGAATGGTGTCACTTTCACCCCTTTATCTTTTAATTTTCGGGCAATGATACAGGGGTCATTGTCACACGATTCCAGGCCGTCTGTAATTAGGATAATAAAGTTTCTTGCCAGTGTATCCGGAAAATCTCCAGCGGCTGCTTCGAGTGAACGAGCGATTGGCGTACATCCCTTCGCTTGTATGGACTTTACCTTTGACTTAATGGCATCTACCGTATTTGCTCCGAACGGAACTTCCAATTTGGTATCACTACAATCTTGGTAAGTATTGGTAACTGGCGTTTGATGTCCGTATACGCGTAAAGCAATTTCCAAATTTGGAATTCCTCTTAATTTTTCCACTTCTTGAATCAAGACTTCCTTGGCAGCAATAATGCGTGTTTGGTTATTGTTCCAATCCACATTCATGCTATTCGAAGCATCCAAAATAAACAGTATACGCGTGTTTTTTTGTGCCCAGCCGAAACTAGAAAAACAAATAAACAATACGCATATCCACTGTTTCATTAATAATCACCTAAAGATTCTTCTAATTGTGCTAATGCTGCAGTAAGTTGTTCTGCATTTGGAGCAACACCATGCCATTTATGAGACCCCATCATGTAGTCAACTCCTTGACCCATTTCTGTTTTCATAATGATGACAACTGGTTTACCTTTTCCACACAATGCTTTTGCTGCCGTCATTTTCGCACGGATATCTTCGAACTGATGTCCGTCCATTTCCAATACTTCCCAACCAAACGCTAACCATTTTTGTGCCAAGTTCCCTAAAGACATGACATCTTCTACATCGCCGTCTATTTGACGTCCGTTGTAATCGATTGTTGCGATGAGGTTGTCAACCTTGTTTGCCGCAGCATACATAGCCGCTTCCCAAATTTGACCTTCTTGTAATTCGCCGTCTCCATGAAGTGTATAAACAATACCTTGGTCTCCAGTCAACTTTTTCACTTGAGCAGCTCCTGCCGCAACGGAAAGACCTTGTCCTAATGAACCTGAAGCCATGCGAATTCCAGGTAGTTTTTTATCTGTTGAAGGGTGCCCTTGCAAACGACTAGACAACTTTCTAAATGTCCCTAATTCAGCAACTGGAAAATATCCGGCTCTTGCTAAAACACTGTACCAAACAGGTGAAATGTGTCCATTCGACAAGAAAAATAAATCTTCACCGATGCCATCCATGTCGAATGTCTCCGCATTGAAGTTCATTTGCTAAAAATATAAAAAGCTCAAAAAATCGGCACAACCAAGCGACCCTCCAGGGTGACCTGAATTGACTGCTGAAACCATACGAACGATGTCTCTTCTGACCTGAGAAGCTAC
>CANHMH010000032.1 GCA_947461635.1 Flavobacteriales bacterium
AAATACGTGATGAAATCAAACGACGCGGTTAATTCCTCTTTAACTACCATTAAGTACAAGTTAACGGCAATGAGCTTTTTACAGTTCTTTGTTTGGGGAGCTTGGCTGACAACAATCGGGACTTATTGTACCATTGGAAAAGGTTGGACCTTCGGACAATTCGGAGCCATCTTTTCGACGTTAGCTTTGTCTTCGATCCTCATGCCTTCCATCATCGGAATCATTGCGGATAAATGGATGCGCGCAGAACGTCTGTATGGATTATTACACATTTTTTACGGAAGCATTTTGTTGCTCATACCAAACCTCACTGCTGTTCAAGAAAACGTCCCCTTCTTTTCACACATGCCAGAATACGATGTCCTGTATTGGGTGATTTTCGCTGGAATGATTTGCTACATGCCAACCATTTCTTTATCAAACTCCGTTTCCTACCGCATTCTAAACATGTTCAATGGGAATGTTGTCAAGGATTTTCCTTCCATTCGCGTTTGGGGAACTGTTGGCTTCATCGCTGCCATGTGGACCACTAACTTAACAGGAAGCAAAGTCAATTCCATGCAGTTTGTGATTGCGGGTGTGAGTGCTATCCTACTTGGACTATATGCATTCTCGCTGCCAGCATGTTCACCTGAAGGAAAAAGCTCAGAGAAAAAATCATTGATTTCCATGCTCGGACTAGACGCATTTCGTTTATTTGGTTCTTACAAAATGGCGCTATTTTTCGTGTTTTCCATGTTGCTTGGTGCTGCATTGCAATTATCCAACATGTTTGGCGATCGCTTTTTAAGTGGATTCCCTGCGGGATCTGTAGTAGAGAAATATTCAACCATTATCTACTCCATTTCACAGTTTTCGGAAACAGCATTTATTTTAACCATTCCATTCTTCTTGAAGAAATTCGGGATGAAAAACGTCATGTTATTCGCCTTGTTCGCTTGGGTCTTGCGCTACGGATTCTTTGCCTTCGGAATGGTGCCAATGGGTAGTGTATTCATTGTATTATCCTGCATCGTATACGGAATGGCTTTTGACTTCTTCTTGATTTCTGGGTCCATGTACATCGAAACGACAACCGATTCACGCTTGCGTTCCAGTGCTCAAGGATTGTTTATCATGATGACGAATGGATTCGGTGCTTACTTTGGAACAAAGATCAGTGGCTGGGTAATTGACCGCTACTTTACGTTTACAGACGGAAACATTAACTGGCATTTCACTTGGATCACCTTTGCGGGATATTGCTTGGTGGTAGCGGTGTTGTTCGCAGTATTGTTCAAACATGAACACCGTCCAGAGGAGATAAACTCCCCGACTCACTAAGAAACAAACTTGTATCCTACTCCACGTATGGAGAAAAAGTGCTTAGGGTTTTTTGGATCTTGTTCAAATACTCTCCTGAAAACTAGAATGTAATTATCGATTGTGCGCGTTGTTGGAAATTGATCAGTTCCCCATACACGGTCAAGAATTTCATTTCTTGAAATGACCTTGCCCTCCTTTTCATGAAATAAAATCAATAATTCAATTTCTCGCTTTGAAAATTGATGAACTTCTAATCCTGCCTCGTCATTTACACTAAATGTTGTGAAATCTATTCGAAAAGCTCCAATCGACATGTAATTTTGAGCTTCCGTATTTACCAATCCTTGTGTTAAAATCTGTACTTTCAGCAAGAATTCTTCTAAGTCAAATGGTTTGGATAAATAGTCATTTGCGCCAAGTTTTAATCCTGTAACACGGTCCGCAGTAGTTCCTTTCGCCGACAAAAATAAAATGGGAGTTGAAGCATGTTTGCGTACTTCGCGACAAATGTCAAATCCATTTACGTGTGGCAACATCACATCTAAAATAATCAAGTCAAAATGAAAAGGTTTTGCGAGAATAGCTGAGGCTTGTTGTCCGTCAGAAAAACAGGTAACATGGTAACCCTCCATCTCTAGATTCAGAGAAATAAGTTCAACTAAACTTTGTTCATCTTCGACCAAACAAACACGCAACATATCTTTGAAAATTAAGAAAAAGTTCTATTTTTGGGGTGAAATTACAACAAACTATTAAACCATGAAAAAATTAGTACTATCCTCATTGGTGTTGGTGTTAATGGTGAGTTCGAATTTATTCGGACAATCCTATATGTCAGCTATCAATAAATTTCAATTATCTAAGGACATTCCCGTTAGAAGTGTGGAAGCTCCTGACCGCAGCCAATTAGCAGAGGAAGATGCATTGAGAGATCGTCAAGGATTGCTTTACCGTATTGGAGTTGCTAGAATAACAAATGTAAACACAGCAAATAGCGGTATTTGGTCGACCTTATCGAATGGTGATCGTCAATGGCAATTGATCGTCAATGCTCCAGGTGCTGAAGCGATAAGTTTCTTGTTTGAAACATTTAAAATCTATGGTGGAACAACATTACGCATCCAGAACATGAAAGGACAAGATGTTCATCCAATTATGTCATCTGCCGATGTACAAGAACATTTTCGTCAAAACGCAGCAATATGTTTTGGTGACAAACTGTTATTAACGTTAACAGAACCAAAATATACAACTCCTTCAGAAATCGACATGGACCGTATCATGTACAATTACCGTTCAACAGGGAATGCTTCAGTACAAAAAATCAATGAGTCCGATGTGTGTGAAGTTAATGTAAACTGTACGCCAGTTGGTGATCCTTGGCAAGATGAAAAACGAGGCGTTGCTCGTTTATATGTGGTGGAAGGCGCCCAAGCTGGATGGTGCTCTGGAACTTTGATTAATAATACAGCTGCTGATTGTAAACCTTACTTTTTAACGGCACTTCACTGTGGTGTCAATGCTACTGCGGCAAATATGACACAATGGAAATTCTATTTTGGATATGAAGCACCAACTTGTACGAATCCAACCACTGTTGGTTCTTTAGCGAGTCATTTCATCACTGGTTGTTTACGAATTGCTGACGCAGGTGACGGAGGTGGAAGTTCAGGGTCAGATTTCTTATTGGTTAAAATGGGTACCGCATCAAATGAAGCGACCATTATTACTCAATTAAAATCTACAGCATTTAATGCTTATTGGAATGGATGGAATGCGAATACAGCTGCAACAACAGGTGGAGTAGGAATTCATCATCCAGCTGGAGACATCAAAAAAATCTCCACTTTTACAGGTAATACGGTAAGTACACAATGGGGATCTGCAACTGGCTCACACTGGCGCGTAACTTGGACTTCCAATACAAATGGGTACGGAGTTACAGAAGGTGGCTCCTCTGGTTCACCATTATTCAATGGCTCTCAAGGTTATGTAATTGGAACCTTAACAGGTGGTGGATCGTTTTGTACCGCACAAACAGCCCCTGATCAATATGGGAAAATGGCATTTCACTGGACAAACAACGGAACAGCTACAAATCGCCAATTGAAACCATGGCTAGACCCCACAAATTCTGGTGTATTGCAACTTGCAGGGTCAAATGACCCATGTTCTGTTGTCGTTCCAACAGCTCCTGTGGCAAATTTCGTCGCAAATCAAACGAATGTTGCTCCTGCAACCACAGTACAATTCACTGATTTAACTACCGGACTCCCGACTTCTTGGGCTTGGGCTATCTCTCCAACGACTGGTTGGGCATATGCTGCCGGAACGAGTGCAACAAGCCAAAATCCACAAGTCACCTTTAATACTGTAGGACAATACACGGTAACCTTAACAGCAACAAACGCGCAAGGATCCGACAGTGAAATAAAAAACAATTATATTGTTGTGGCGGCATCAACAGGTCCTTGTACTGGGTCATCTGCTACATGTGACGAATACATCAATACTGTGACCTTGAACACGATTAATAACACATCAAGTTGTTCAACCGGTGGATACGCCGATTATACGAACACTTCTACCACTTTAGCAAAAGGAACGGCATATGACTTGACTATTTTACCAGGAATTATTGGTCAAACGGCACAAGCTTACACAGATGATGAAGTTGCTGCTTGGATTGATTTCAATAACAATAATAGCTTCAGTGATCCAGGAGAACAAGTGGCGTACGTTATTGTGGCAGCTGGATGGTCAAATGTGTTCAACTTTACTGTTCCAACATCAGCAACAGTCGGAAACGTTCGCATGCGTGTTCGTATTTCTTATTCTGTCGATGGAGCGATTGATCCATGTGGACAAAGTACTTATGGGGAAGTAGAAGATTACATGATCAATATTACCGCTTCAAGTGGATTATTGGAAAATCCGTTAGAAGCTATTTCTATCTATCCGAATCCAACAGACAATGAATTGTTCGTGGACATGAATAATTCAAACGCAGATGTTCAACGAATTGAAATCCTTGACTTAAGCGGAAAAATACTTCAAGTTGTTCAAGCTAACCAAGAGGCGATAATGAAAATGAATACAAGTAATCTTGCACATGGTATGTACCAAATCAGATTCATTTCTAATGACTACGCTGTGACAAAACGCTTCGTGAAAAAATAAGAAAAGATTTCACTCTTTAAAAGGCTCCTAGTGGAGCCTTTTTTTTGTTTATCACATTTTTAAAGTGGAGTGAATTCTGTCGCTTTACTTTTTATTCCGCGCTTTTTTTGCGTAGTAAAGCGTTTAGGTAAGCTGAACTAATGACTTGGTAAGGTAAGGTTTCAGGGTTCTCAAATAGAACACGATGGCTTAAGTCCCAATATATAAAGGACTAACACGTCACTATAGCTCATTTCACAACAAAATAATGTGGCGATTTGCCATCATTAATCGACCGATAAAACGTCTTAATCTTGCCTTAACATTTCCTTCATTTTAAGCTCAATTTCCTAACTTTGCCTTGAAATAAAAGGATTGAAGCGAATGGACAAGATTTCATATGTGGGAAATGCCGATGTTAACGCCATCGACTATCTGTACGAACAATATCGTCAGAACCCGGACAATGTAGACATTAGTTGGAGTAAATTTTTTGAGGGATTTGAATTCGCTCAAACAAATTTTGAGGAAAAAGGAGTCATTCCTGAAAATTATGTAAAAGAATTTAAGGTGCTAAACCTGATAAACGGCTACCGAACTCGAGGACACCTTTTCACTAAAACGAATCCTGTTCGCGAACGTAGACAATATGCTCCGACATTAGAAATTACAAATTTCGGTTTATCAGAAGCTGACTTGAACGTAGTTTTTCAAGCTGGGGAAGAAATCGGAATCGGTGCGGCAAAATTAAGTGATATCATCGCTCACCTAGAATTGACGTATTGTCAATCTATCGGGATTGAATATATCTACATGCGTGATCCAGATCGAATCGACTGGTTCAGAAATAAAATTGAATTAAATAATCGTCCTTCTTTTGATAAAAATCGAAAGATTCAAATCTTTAAAAAACTGAATCAAGCTTCTGGTTTTGAAGCATTCTTGGGTAAAAAATTCGTCGGACAAAAACGATTCTCGATTGAAGGTGGTGAAGCATTAATCCCGGCTTTAGACACACTCGTTCAAAAAGGCTCTAGCTTAGGTGTGGAGTATTTCGTCATGGGAATGGCTCACCGCGGACGCTTGAATACCTTGACAAATATCTTTGAGAAACGTCCACGTGACATCTTCTCTGAATTTGAAGGGAAACAATTTGACTTTGAAGGATATTTTGACGGCGATGTTAAATACCATCAAGGATTTACATCTCACGTAAAAATGAATGGAGAAAAGGAAGTTGGTCTGACTTTAGCACCAAATCCATCTCACCTTGAGGCAGTAAATACCGTTGTGGAAGGAATCTCTCGTGCGAAAATTGATCAAGTATTCCACGATGAAAGCAAAGTGTGTCCAGTGTTGATTCACGGAGATGCTGCGGTTGCAGGACAAGGCATCGTTTACGAAACGATTCAAATGGCGCAATTGGATGGATACCGCGCAGGTGGTACTATTCACATAGTAGTCAATAATCAAGTTGGATTTACAACAAACTATTTAGACGCACGTTCATCGACATACTGTACAGATGTAGCGAAAACGACCTTATGTCCCGTATTCCACGTTAACGGAGACGACATCGAAGCGGTTGTTCAAACCATCGAAATCGCTATGGAATATAGACAACAATTCCACCGTGATATTTTTATTGACTTGCTTTGCTACCGCAAATACGGACACAACGAAGGTGACGAACCAAAATTCACGCAACCGAAGTTGTACAACATCATTGCAAAACACCCGAATCCAAAAGACATCTATTTAGAGCAACTTGAACGAGAAGCGATTCTATCTAAGGAAGAAGCAAAACTTATCGAAGACGAATACCAACAATTTTTAGAGGATGAGTTTACAGCCTCACGTAAAAGTGAGAAAGCTTTGGTTCATGACTTCTTAAGTTTGACATGGGAAAAATACCGTCATGGAACACAAAAGGACTTTGACACTTCTCCGAAAACAGGTTTAGACAAAAAGAAATTATTGGAGCTTGGCATTAAATTATCTACGCTTCCAGAAGGAAAAAAATACTTCCGAAAAATCGCTAAAATCTTTGAAGATCGATTAAATGCATTCAAAGAGGATAAACTTGACTGGGGGTCTGCTGAAATGCTTGCCTATGCAACCTTACTTACAGAGGGGCATCCAGTTCGTATTTCAGGACAAGATGTTGAGCGTGGAACATTCTCACACCGTCATGCAGTTGTAAAAACAGAGGACACAGAAGAGGAGATTGAAACATTGAACTTGTTAGCAGATAAACAAGCGGATTTCCATATCTACAACTCTTTACTTTCAGAATACGGCGTTCTAGGGTTTGAATATGGTTACTCCTTGGCAACACCAAACTCTTTAACCATTTGGGAAGCTCAGTTTGGAGACTTCTTCAACGGAGCGCAAATCATGATTGACCAGTTCATTTCTGCCGGTGAAGACAAATGGGCAACGCAAAGTGGCCTAGTGATGTTACTTCCTCATGGTTATGAAGGACAAGGTGCAGAACACTCTTCAGGTAGAATGGAACGTTTCTTACAACAATGTGCCGATTTAAATATGCAAATCGTCAATACATCGACACCGGCAAATCACTTCCATTTGTTGAGAAGACAAATGAAAAGAGACTTCAGAAAACCATTGGTCGTTTTCTCTCCGAAAATGTTACTTCGTTATCCAGCTGCAACATCTAGTCTAGCTGAGTTGGCTTCTGGTTCCTTCCAAGAAGTTTTGGATGATCCAACCGCAAATGCTAAAACCGTAGATACCGTTGTTCTTTGCAGCGGAAAATTCTACTACGAAATGAAAGTTAAAGCCGAGGAACTTGGCGTGAAAAATATGGCATTTGTGCGAGTAGAGCAATTATATCCACTTCCACAAATTCAAATTGATGCTATTCTTGCTAAATACAAAGCAAAAAATATCCTTTGGGCGCAAGAAGAACCAGCAAATATGGGAGCATGGACACACATCGCGATGAGTATGCGTCACCTTCCTGTTCAAGGAATTTGTCGTTCCGCTTCAGCGGCTTCGGCAGAAGGATCAAAAAAATTACACGAAATTAGATTAGCGAAGTTGTTTAGCGACATCTTTGCCTTCGCAAAATAATACGAGCTTAAAAAAAGAAATTATGGCTATTCTAGAAATGAAAGTCCCAAGTCCGGGCGAATCAATATCAGAAGTAGAAATCGCAACTTGGTTAGTTGCCGACGGTGATTACGTAGAAAAGGACCAGGCTATTGCAGAGGTTGATTCTGACAAAGCGACACTTGAATTACCAGCAGAAGAAAGCGGGATCATTACGCTAAAAGCAGCGGAAGGTGATGTAGTAAAAGTTGGTCAAGTCGTTTGTCTTATTGACACATCCGCAGCGAAACCTGCAGGAAGTGCAACAGTAGCAGCGGCAAAACCAGCAGAAGTAACTCCAGCAGTAGCTCCTGTTAAAGAAGAAAAAGTAGCAGTAGCTCCGAATCCAGATCCAATTAAAGCTGATTCCTATGCAGCTGGTTCGGCTTCTCCTGCCGCTTCAAAGATGATGAAAGAGAACAATGTTTCTGCTAGTCAAGTGAAAGCAAGCGGTAAAGATGGTCGCATCACGAAACAAGATGTGATTGAAGCAATGTCCGCCGGATTCTCCACTGATGCAGCGAAAGTTTGGGGCGGATCTCGCAACCAAAGCCGTGAAAAAATGTCCATGTTACGTCGTAAAATCGCAGAGCGTCTCGTTGCAGTGAAAAACGAAACAGCAATGTTGACAACATTTAACGAAGTGGACATGAAACCAATCATGGACTTGCGTGCTAAATACAAGGATGCATTCTCTAAACACCACGAAGTGAACTTAGGATTTATGTCCTTCTTTACAAAAGCGGTAACCGAAGCATTGAACTTATATCCATCTGTAAATGGACAAATTAGCGGAAATGAAATGATTTTCCATGACTACGCTGATATCGGTATCGCTGTTTCCTCGCCAAAAGGATTAATGGTTCCGGTTGTGCGCAATGCTGAACAAATGTCATTAGCGGAAATCGAACGAGAAATCAAACGCTTAGCGATCAAAGCAAGAGATGGGAAAATCACACCAGAAGACATGACCGGCGGAACGTTTACCATCACAAATGGTGGAGTTTTTGGATCCATGTTATCCACGCCAATTATCAACCCGCCTCAATCAGCTATTCTAGGAATGCACAACGTCGTAGAGCGTCCGGTTGCTATTAACGGGAAAGTGGAAATACGTCCAATCATGTATGTCGCGTTATCCTACGACCACCGTATAATCGACGGTAAAGAATCTGTTGGATTCCTTGTGAAAGTCAAAGAAATGTTAGAGCATCCAGAAAGAATGATCTTTGGTTCGAAAGATCCATTAGAAGTTCTTCTCGGACTATAAGTCAAAATACCTAAAGAAATCCTCGTGAGCGATTGAACAAACAATCACTTACGAGGATTTTTGTTTTCCCTATTCGTCTCGTTTTCGTATATTTGTTCCCCTAAAATAATGGAATGTCGAAAATCAGAAAACAAGATGCCTTGGATTACCATTCTTCCGGAAAACCCGGAAAGATTGAAGTAGTACCAACAAAACCTTATGCATCTCAACGTGATTTATCACTCGCCTACTCTCCAGGTGTTGCAGAGCCATGCTTAAAAATTGCTGAGAACAAGGCAGATGTCTATAAATATACAAGTAAAGGAAATTTAGTAGCTGTTATTACCAATGGAACAGCTGTTCTCGGATTGGGTGATATTGGTCCAGAAGCTTCGAAGCCAGTAATGGAAGGAAAAGGACTACTATTTAAAATCTTTGCAGACATCGATGTTTTTGACATAGAAATAGATGCAAAAGATCCAGAATTGTTCATTCAAACGGTAAAGGCTATAGCTCCAACATTTGGTGGAATCAATTTGGAAGACATCAAAGCTCCGGAAGCATTTGAAATCGAGCGTCGTTTGAAAGAAGAACTCGATATTCCAATCATGCACGATGATCAACACGGAACTGCAATTATTAGTTCTGCGGCCCTGTTAAATGCCTTGGAATTAGCAAAAAAGAAGATCTCTAAAGTGAAGATTGTGGTTTCAGGTGCTGGTGCTGCAGCGATATCTTGCGCACGCCTTTACCATTCACTTGGTGTAACATTAGAGAATTTATATTTATACGATTCCAAAGGATTAATCCATAAAGGAAGAACAGATTTGGATGAAATGAAAGCATATTATGCAAATCATCCGAAGGATATTCCTTTCGACCAAGCGTTTAAAAATGCGGATGTTTTCTTAGGATTATCTAAGGCTGGACTCGTTTCCAAAGAAATGATTGCCAGCATGGCGAAAGATCCAATCGTATTTGCTTTAGCGAATCCTGAACCAGAAATCTCTTACAAAGAGGCGACTTCTGTACGTAAGGATATCATTATGGCAACTGGACGCTCAGACCATCCGAATCAAGTGAACAATGTTTTGGGGTTCCCATACATTTTCCGCGGAGCTTTGGATGTTCGCGCTACTTCTATTAACGAGGAAATGAAATTAGCCGCCGTGAAAGCGATTGCTTCCCTTGCAAAGGAAACTATTCCGGAGGAAGTGATTGAGGCTTATGGTGGAAAAAACATCTCCTTTGGACGTGAACAAATTATTCCAAAACCTTTAGACCCACGTTTGATTTACTATGTTGCACCTGCGGTAGCTCGTGCGGCAATGGAATCAGGCGTTGCACAATTCCCGATACAAAACTGGGAGGACTATGAAAATCAACTGAAAAGTCGATTGGGATTAGACAATAAACTTGTCCGTAATATCACAACGAAAGCGCAAGGAAATCCGAAAACGGTTGTGTTCCCAGAGGGTGATAACATTAAAATCCTTAAAGCTGCTCAACAGGCTTATGAAGATGGCGTTGCCTTCCCAATCTTACTTGGACGTAAACAAAAGATACTCGATTTAATGAATGAATATGGCATCGAGATGCCAGAAGTAGAAATAATCGACTGCAAATCCGACGAGGAAGAAAAACGTAGAATCGCTTACGGATCAGAATTTTTTGAAAAACGCAAACGCAAAGGAATGACTGAGTTTGAGTCCATTTCATTGATGCGCGAACGCAATTACTTTGGCGCAATGATGGTCGACCAAGGAGATGCGGACGCCATGATCACTGGTATCACACGCAGTTATCGTTCGTCTGTTCGTCCAGCAATTCGAACGATTGGCATGCAAAAAGACGTGAACGTTGTTTCAGGAATGTACATACTAAACACCAAGAAAGGTCCGTTGTTTTTGGCAGATACCACGGTGAACTTGAATCCAACTGCGGAGCAAATTGCTGAAATTACTGTGCATGCTGCTAAGATGATTCGTCGCTTGAAAATGACACCACGTGTAGCGCTACTTAGCTACTCAAACTTTGGTTCTTCACCAGGTCCGGATCCGGAAAAAATGGCTAAAGCGGCAGAAATTTTACATGAAACTCATCCAAATTTGGTGGTAGATGGTGAAATGCAAGCAAATTTCGCATTGAATTCTGATTTAATGAATGAAAAGTTTCCATTCTCGACGCTAGCCAACAAAGAAGTAAACACCTTGATTTTTCCAAATCTTTCGTCAGGAAATATCGCCTATAAGCTATTGCAGCAAATGAACGATGTTGATGCGATAGGTCCAATTTTAATTGGATTAAGAAAATCAGTTCACGTGTTACAGTTAGGTGCTTCCGTTAGGGAAATAAATAACATGATTAAGATTGCGGTAATTGACGCTCAAAACAACGAGAAATGATCGGTAGACTGAACGGACGTTTAATTGAGAAAAATCCTACAGACCTACTCATTGAGTGCGGTGGAGTTGGGTATGAAGTGAAAATTTCACTCAATACCTTCTCTCAATTAGGTAGTGACGAAGCAGTACAAGTCTTTACAAAATTAATTGTTCGTGAAGATGCTCACATCCTTTATGGAT
The DNA here is from genome assembly GCA_947461635.1 of Flavobacteriales bacterium. Taxonomy (GTDB): domain Bacteria; phylum Bacteroidota; class Bacteroidia; order Flavobacteriales_D; family Crocinitomicaceae; genus UBA952. The sequence goes on from CANHMH010000032.1 coordinate 11,413, forward strand.
TTGCCAATAAGGAAGAACGAGAAATGTTTAATCACCTCGTCAGTGTCTCTGGAATTGGTCCCAATACGGCAATGATCATGCTCTCTTCACTCGTTCCAGATGAAATTGCACAGGCCATCCTCATGGAAGACGTCGGTACCATTCAAAAAATTAAAGGAATTGGCACAAAGACTGCTCAAAGAGTGATCATAGACTTGAAGAGTAAAGTGTCCAAAATGGAACTTTCTTCAGAAAATATTTTCACTTCGAACAATAGAAATCGTTTTGATGCGTTAAATGCATTGGTATCTCTCGGGTTCGATAAGAAATCCGCTGAAAAGGTATTGGATAAAATTGACACTGGAAGTCAAAGTGTAGAAGAACTGATAAAAGACGCGTTAAGGAATTTATAATTGTATAAAAGTGCATAAATTGTTACACAACATCACGGGAAAACAAATCTCAAAAGCAAGTATTATTGTTTTCTGTGTCTTGATGTATCTTGGAAATGTTCATGCACAAAATGGTTTTAACCTTCCCTTCCCAATCTTTAATCCAATGAATCCTTATCAAAACTTACCACAAAGTTTTGACCTTGGTGACCCAACATCCATGCAACAAACCATCGTTTTTGACCCTGAAACTGGTCAATACGTTTTTAAAGAAACGCTTGGAAAAAGTGGGATATATTATCGGAGTCCGTCCAAAATGAGTTTAGAAGATTACCTAGACTTTAATGAGAAAAAATCTCAGAAAATGGATTGGCAAGAAATCATTGAAGAACAAAGTGCAGAAAACCGCGCTTTCGAATTGCCAATAAAAATAGGAAGTAAAGCATTCACAAGTATTTTTGGATCTGATGAAATCAAGATTATTCCAGGAGGTAATTTAGAACTCTCTCTTGGTCTCAATCATTCACGTGTTGACAATCCACTTCTCCCGCAAAGACAGCGAAACATTACTCGTTTTGACTTCAATCAAAACATCAATATGGACATCACCGGGCAAATTGGCACGAAGATGAAGTTGAACATGAAGTACAACACTGCTGCCAATTTTGACTTTGAAAATATTTCCAAAATCGAACATACAGGTAAGGAGGATGAAATCATTCAGAAAATTGGGATTGGTAACGTTGCTTTAGATTTACCTACTTCATTAATACAAGGTTCTCAAACCTTATTCGGAGTGAAAACGCAGTTAAAATTTGGACGTTCAACATTTGATTTAATTGCTGCCGCATCTAAAGGTAAACGAACTGAAATCAATGTGACAGGTAAAGCTCAAATTCAGAAGTTTGAAGTAAGTGCAGATAATTACGAAGCAAACCGACATTACTTTTTAAATCTTTACCACCAGCAGCATTACGATACAGCAATGTCCACATTGCCTGTTGTAAACTCAACAATGTACATTACAAGAATTGAGGTTTGGGTAACCAATCGCACGAGCAATACCGAAAATACCCGTAATATTGTCGCACTTTCCGACTTAGGAGAAGCGCTTCCATCGAACTGTCAAGGGAATCCTGGATCCTATGCCGGTTCAGAAATTCCAGACAACGAAGCCAATGGACTTTATCAATGGGCAGCAAACCAGCCAATGATTCGTAGTTTTGTTAATTCCACCACAGCCTTGTCTGCACAGGTCAATGCACCTGGTCCATTCTTACAAGCGGTCGATTACGAAAAGGTTGAAAATGCACGTAAATTAACGGAATCAGAATTTACTTACAATGCCCTACTTGGGTATATTTCCCTGAATAATGCACTGAATAATGACGAAGTTTTAGCTGTTTCTTATGAATACACTTACCGAGGAGAAACCTTTCAAGTAGGAGAATTTTCAACTGATGGTGCAAGCGGACAACAAGCACTGATCTTAAAAATGTTAAAACCAACCATTACAAATCCGAAAAATAAAATTTGGGATTTGATGATGAAAAATGTGTACTCCATTGGTGCATATCAGGTAGATCAACTAGGATTTAAAATTGATGTCTACTATAACAATCAAGAAACATCCCTTTTACAGCCATTTATGCCTTTCCCTGGAGTGGATAAAAAGCAAATTGTCACGTTGTTAGACATGGATAAAATCAACCAAAACAACCAACCTTTTTCGGATGGTGTTTTCGATTTTGCTCCGTTTAACATTGTTGGAAACAAAATTGACAATGGGGGTACAATCAATAAGAAAAATGGACGAATATTCTTTAGTACTGTAGAGCCATTTGGGAAAACATTAGCTGAGAAATTGTTAGACGCTGGCGTGCCTTCTGTCAATGTGAATAAAATTTCATTCACGGAATTGTATGATTCAACTAAAACAGCTGCCCAGCAAATCCCTAGTAAAAACCGCTTCGTATTCAAAGGAGAATTCCAATCCTCGATTAGCTCGGAAATTCCACTCAATCAAATGAATATTCCTCAAGGAGCTGTTGTTGTAACCGCTGGTGGAATTCGCTTAATTGAAGGGACAGACTACACCGTTGATTATGCATTTAGTCGTGTTAAAATTTTAAATACCGGAATTTTAGAGTCGAATACACCGATTAAAATTACCATTGAAAGTAATTCCGTCTTTGGATTCCAAGCGCGGTCCATGATGGGAGGTCATTACCAATATCGTTTGAATGAGAATTTTAAAGTTGGTGCGACCTATATCCGTATGTTGGAACGTCCTGTCACTCAGAAAGTAGATTTTGGCAATGAGCCTTTCAAAAATAGTATCCTGGGAGCAGATTTTTCACTCCGAACGAATGTGCCAATTCTAACAAAATTGGTTGACCTTCTTCCAGTGATTTCAACAAATCAAATGTCTACGTTATCCTTAACTGGAGAATACGCGCATTTAATACCTGGACAGCCAAAAGCAATTAATAAATCGGGAACATCTTACATCGATGATTTCGAGGCGAGTCAAAGTGCAATTGATTTACGTCAATTTTCAGCTTGGAGAATGGCGTCGATTCCACAAGGACAACCAGATTTATTCCCTGAAGCGAGTTCAAAAAACTTGTCCGCAGGATTTAAACGTGCAAAAGCGGTTTGGTATACCATTGACCCAGTCTTTTACCAAAGTAATTCCTTAACTCCTGATCACATCAAACAAAATCCAACCATGTTGACAGATAGTCGCATGCGCTTGGTAAATCAAGTCGATATCTTCCCGAATCTTCAACAACAGTATGGTTCTATTCAAAATATTCCACTTCTTGAACTTGCATACTATCCTACTGAAAGAGGTATGTATAACTATGATACCACAAATACAGTCGACTCATTAGGAAGATTTATTAATCCGGAAAATCGTTGGGGTGGGATTATGCGCGGCCTATCGACAAACGATTTCGAGGTTGCAAATATCGAATTTATTCAATTTTGGGTCTTGGATCCATTCAACGAAGATGCTGAAAACGAAAATCCAAATACCTTTCATACGGGAGGAGACTTATATTTCAACTTAGGAAACATCTCTGAAGATGTACTTCCCGATTCTCGTAAAAGCTTTGAAAATGGACTCCCTTCGGATTTAGGAGTGCCGTTGAGTGACAACATGGACACAACTGCTTGGTCGCGTATTTCAACGCAGCAAATTGTCGTAAATGCATTCGATAACGATCCTGAATCAAGAAAAAATCAAGATATCGGAATCGATGGTTGGAAAAATAACCAAGAAGCGAATTCATATCAATCCTATGTCAATTGGGTGCAAAACAATTCAACACTTAATGCTGCAACGAAAGCACGAATGATTGCCGATCCATCCAACGATGATTATACGTATTACCTTGATGATAATTACGATAATGCCCAACTGAATATTCTAAAACGATACAAGCGTTTCAATGGTATGGAAGGAAATTCACCTACCACGGAAATGTCCGATACCACCAATCAAGCTGGATATCCTACACAAGCAAGTAACCAACCAGATAACGAAGACATTAACCAAGATAACAACTTGGGAGAAAGTGAGTCCTATTTTCAGTACCGCGTAAGTATGCGTCCTAATGACTTGCAACAGGTTGGAAACAATTATATTACCAACAAACAAATCTATCAAAACGGCACAAAAACAGAAACCTGGTATCAGTTTAAAGTTCCAGTTACTGACTTCGAAAAAAAGGTAAATGGAATCCAAGATTTCCGATCCATCCGTTTTATGCGTATGTACCTTAAAAATTTCGATGAGGAGGTTATTCTTAGATTTGCTCGACTTGAACTCATTCGCGGTGAATGGAGAAGATACAGACAAGATTTAACTCAACCTGGATTAAGTGTTCAAACCGATCCGAATTTAACAACCTTCAATATTGCTGCGCTAAACATTGAAGAGAACGGTCAACGTCAACCGATTAATTATGTGGTTCCCCCTGGAATCGTACGTGAAATTGATCCATCTCAAGTTTATCAGCGTCAAATGAACGAGCAATCATTGGTACTCGAAGTCTGTAACTTACAAGACGGAGATGCAAGAGCTGCTTACAGAAACGTTCAATTCGATGTGAGAACATACAAGAAAATGAAAATGTTTGTCCACGCAGAATCTGTGGTGCAAAATCAATTAAAAGACAATGAATTAAGTGTGTTCGTTCGTCTTGGAACGGATTATGTGGAAAATTATTACGAATATGAACTTCCATTAAAGGTAACCGATTGGGGGACGTCGAATCCAGAATCCATTTGGCCCGAACTAAATAACATTGAAATTGTTTTCGACGATTTATTAAACCTTAAGACAGAGCGAAATAAAAAAGTTGAACAAGGTGCACCAGGTGTTTCTTATATCAATGAATACGAGATTATAGATCCACAAAATCCTCAAAGAAAATTAAAGGTTAAAGGTAGTCCAAACTTACAAGGGATGCGTACGATCATGATTGGGGTTCGGAATCCGTTAAAAACAGATCCTGATAACATTTGGCTTCCGGATGCAGGTGATGCGGAATGCGTGAATGTTTGGGTAAACGAAATGCGTTTAACTGATTTTGTTAGTGAAGGTGGTGATGCAGCTATAGGTCAAATGCAAGTTCAACTTGCAGACTTTGCGAATATCTCTGCTTCTGGTAATTATTCTGGTATTAACTGGGGAAGTGTTGAAAGTCGTGTTCAAGAACGTCAGCGTAATCAAAAAATTGGATTCGACATGAATTCAACCGTTCAATTGGGACAATTCTTCGGTAAGCAAGCCCGCGTTTCCTTGCCATTCTTTTACGGTTATTCATTAGGTGTAATCAACCCAGAATATGATCCATTTAATCCAGACATTAAATTATCCACTTACGATCTAGCTACGCGAAAAGAACGATCCAAACTTGGACAAGACTTTACTGAACGTAGATCATTTAACTTTACTAACGTCAGAAAAGAGGTTAAAGCAGGTGCAAAAGCACAATTTTGGAGTATTTCAAATTGGTCTGCTACTTATGCTTTTGCAGAAAACCTAAAACGTGATTTCAATATCACTGCAGATCGAACAAAAACTTGGACAGGAGCGTTAAACTATAACTATACCTTCTCCGGAAAAGCCATAGAACCATTTAAAAAATGGGAACCTGTACAAAAATCTCCATGGTTAAAATGGATCAAAGAATTTAACTTATTCTTACTTCCAAAAAACATCACCTTTACCAATGATTATTCGAGAATTTACAACGAACGTCAGATTAGAAACATCATAGTTCCAACGTATCAATTTGACCCAATTTACCTCAAGCGTTTTGACTGGAACAGAAATTACCAAATTGGATATGATTTAACGAAAAACTTAAAAACAACATTCAGCGCTACGAATAAATCGATATTTGTAGAAGGAAATAATGGTGTGGATCGAGTGACAAATCCGGAAGGATACCGCGAATTCATGGATACCATTCGTTCGCAAATCACTACGTTTGGTCGCACAATGGATTACACACATAACTACAGCATCAGTTATAATATTCCATTGGATAAATTCCCGTTAACAAATTGGATCACTGCAAATGCTAAATATGCGGGGACATTCAATTGGCAACGTGCACCACTCGGACAAGCACCTTTCGGTAATACCGTTCAAAACAATCGTACCGTAAATATGACTCTACAAGGAAACTTTGTAACCCTTTACAACAAGGTGCCTTATTTCAAACGTGTACTTTCCGATGGTAAAGGAATGAAATCCAATGTCAATTCAAAAGTTGGTAACGCCGGGGAAGATGGCGGTGCAGCAAAACCAAAAGCTGGACCAACTAAATTGCCGGAATTCAAACCGGAAAAACCGCTGGAAGAAATGACAGCGAAAGAATTGAAACAATACGAAAGACAGAAAAAACGTTTCGACAAAAAACAACTTCGCCTGCAAGAAATAAAAGACAAGGAAAAAGAAAAAGTAAATCCAATCGGAGGCTTCATTGCACGATTAATTATGAGTGTGAGAAATGTATCGGGTACGTATGCATTGACTGATGGAACCATGTTGCCTGGATATAATCAAGAGTCTAGCATGCTCGGAATGAACGGAAGTAGCCTTGGAATGTCTGGTTTTGTTTTCGGAAAACAAGGATATGATTTACTTGGAAGAAGCAATGGTTACAATGTGAGTACACTTGCGCGTGACAACAACTGGCTTGTTCAAAATGAAAACTTGAACAGACAATTTACAACAACCCATACTGCGAATCTTCAATTAAAAGCAACTTTAGAACCAATGAAAGATCTAAACATTAATTTAAATCTGAGTCGAAATTACAGTACGAATTCAGGGGAGTTCTTCCGTTGGAATTCGCTTACAAGTGCCTTTGAAAGCCAAAGTAAATTTGAAACAAGTACGCTTAGCTATACAACCTTGACATGGGGCTCTGCCTTTATCAAAGAAGGAAAGGATTTCTCGTCTTCTGTTTTCACCACAATGTTAAATAACCGATCACAGGTTTCACAATTATTGGGTGCGCAAAATTCCAATTCAACCTTACTTCCAAACGGATTCTACAGTGGCTATTCTGGTTCTCAACAAGAAGTTGTGATGGGCGCCTTCTTGACTGCCTATACAAACACAAGTGTTAATAGAAAATCCATCAATCCTCTATCGAATATCCCACTTCCAAACTGGACCATCAACTACAATGGACTTTCGAAGTTTGCTTTTGCGAAAGATGTGGTGAAATCCTTTAAATTAAATCATGGATACTCTTCATCAACGAGTATCAATGGAATGCAAACCAATTTGAATGCCACGTTAGATGCTAACGGACAAGCAACTGCATTGGACATCAATAATAATTACATTGCTGGTATGCAAATTCAAAACATTACCATCTCTGAACGCTTTTCACCACTCATTGGTATGCTCGCAACTTGGAATATCTTAGGTAAAAACATCACCACCAATTTTGAATACAAGAAAGACCGTCAAACAACGCTTTCCTTGAATAACAACCAAATAACAGAAGTTCTTGGAAAAGAAATTGTGGTTGGAACAGTCATTAACATCCCAAAATTAAAACTACCGGTAAGAAGTCTAAAAGCGAGTGACCTTCTTATCAATGTGAATTTCTCCTTCCGAGATAATTCCACCATCATTCGTAAGGTCGTAGAAAATACAAATCAAGCAACAGCTGGACAAACCACAGTAAGTTTTAAATTAGACGCGAACTATAAACTTTCGGATCATTTGAGTGCAATTTTCTACTACGAGCAATTCCTGAACACACCTAAAGTATTCATTAGTTATCCAACAGGAAACTTGAAAACAGGAATTACACTTCGCTTTGACTTGAACGGATTAAAATAATGGTTCCAATTATTCGAAAAGCAAATCGTTCTGATGTGGCAGCCATTTTCGGACTGATTCAAGAACTTGCACTTTACGAAAAAGCACCGGAACAGGTCACCAATACAGCTGATAATTTAGCACAGGACTTATTCGATAAAAATCTTTGTGAAGCGATTGTTGCGGAGCTTGATTCGGGAATTGTGGGATTTGCCTTGTACTATACCTCCTACTCCACATGGAAAGGCGCGTGTCTATACTTGGAGGACTTCTACGTGAAAGAGGATAAAAGAAAACACGGAATCGGACAGTTGTTATTTGACGAAATTCTTCTAATTGCAAAACGTTCCAATGTCAAACGCATGGATTGGCAAGTACTCGCATGGAATGAGCCAGCAATTCAATTCTATCAAAAACAGCAAGCGCTTTTAGACCCGGAGTGGTTGAGCGGACGCTTATTCTTTGAGTAATGCGCAAGTTTTTCTTCCACCTGACATCATAGGAATACTGTGTCCAAGGAAATAGATATCAACGCCCTCCAAAGTGGAAACATCCAAGCTTTCGAGCAACTCGTAAACCTTTATGAAAAAAAGGTTCTCAACATGTGTTGGCACATTCTGCATAACCGAGAGGAAGCAGAGGACGCCACGCAAGATGTCTTTATTGCCATTTATCAATCAAAACACCTATTTAAAGGCGAGTCGC
>CANHMH010000033.1 GCA_947461635.1 Flavobacteriales bacterium
CACCAATGGAGTAGCAACATATTACACAGTTAATTTTAACGTTCCGAATGCCTTAATGTATACTTGTTTGAACCTTCAATTCACTTTATTCTGTTCGGTGAAATCCTTAGATGTGAAAACCATTGTGGTTAACGATGCGGCTCAATTAAGTGGAGTAAACGAAATCGTTAAAAATCCATTTAATGTGATTAATCCGATGGGGAATGAGTTAATCGTTCAATTTGATGAGGTGACTTCGGGAACGATGCGCTTGTACAACATGAATGGACAACTAGTGAAAACACAATCTTTATCGTCTGTTCAACAAGCGACAATCGCTACAACGAATTTACCTTCTGGAACGTACTTCTTCCAATTAGAAGTTGGTTCTACTGTTTACACACAGAAAGTGATTAAATAAGAAATAATCCTATAAATTTAAATGCCCTGGCGAGACGTCAGGGCATTTTTTTTGATTTAATGTAATTTCACAATCTTCAAAGAATTAAACTAATTTTGCTCTGTGAAGAATAAAATTATTTCTGGTTTATTACTGTTCACTTTTTTCGTGCTTCTAACGCCACGAGATTGGTGGCACGAATGCAATCACAAACAATTTTCTACAACTACATTAAGTGAAAGTCATTTCGATGATGGATCCTGCGACATTTGTGACATCGACCTTGGATTTTTCACTGTTCAATCCATTCTTTTTTACCGATTAGATAAACCTGCACTTCCTTCAGAAGTTTCAGCAGAGCTTTTAGATAAAGAGTGTACTCCTTTCACATCTTTTTCCCTCCGAGGACCACCTCAAAATACTTAATATTTGATGGGTGCACCGTTGACAAAAGTCAATAGGTGAAGATTCATTTCACCGGACTTTGCGTTCCCTTTGTGTGGTTCGTATTTGATTCGATAAATGAATCACATCCATTGGTTATCCAAAAATTGAATTTTCCTGTTTTTTAAAACTGGAGAAAACGATTTACCGGAGTATTTATTAAGTGTCTTAGAAGAACTTACACATGAAATTTATTGCATTACTCGCTGCGTTTGTTGCCTTGTCGACTTCCGCACAAAAAGAATTATCAGGTTTCGTTAAAAGTAAAGTAACGAACCTTCCGATTGCCAATGCGCGCATTCAAATAGAAGAAACAGGGGAGACCTCTGTTTCAGATGAAACTGGCGCGTTTCTATTTCTTGGGAATTATCCAGAAAGCATCCATTTGCATGTTTATGCGATGGAATTTGAGTCAAAAGTTCTGTTTTTAACACAATCAATACAAGCCCGTGGTCGAGATTATCTTATAGGGGGCAAAATCGATATCTTTTTAGCTGAAAGACATTTGGATCTAGAAGATATAACGGTTTCAACTGCTGTAAATGTTCAAAAAAATAAAAGTCCATTTCTAATTGAAACCCGAAAGTTGTCCGATTTGAATGGAATTGCCACCCTCAATATGGGAGAAGCGTTAGCGAAGATTCCGGGTGTTTACCAATCTAGTTTGGGAAATGGCATTTCGAAACCGGTCATTCGAGGATTACAGGGAATTCGTGTGGTCAGTTTATTGAATGGCATGCGTATGGAAGGGCAACAATGGGGCGGAGATCATGGAATGGGAATTTCTGAAGTCGGAATTGGTTCTGTGGAGGTGATTAAAGGTCCAGCTTCTTTATTGTATGGCGCGGATGCCTTGGGTGGAGTCTTGTATTATTCAGATGAATCGTATGCTGCAGTGAATTCTCAATCGGTTAAAGTTCAATCAATCTATCACAGTAATACAAATGGAGGAACGCTACGAATGTTGTACAAGCAATCCAATCAGAAATTTCGATTTTTAATGGGAGGAAGCTATTCCAATCATGCAGATTTTAAGCTGCCAAATCAGAAATTCGCTCAGAATTCACGGTTCAATGAATCGGTTTTGAAAGCTGCTCTATCGTGGAATGGAAAAAACAAGGTTCATCATCTGCGTTATTCGTTTAATCATGTAATCAGTGGAATTCCAGGTGACACACCTGATTCTTTGATCAAACCGCTTGACTTTCAGGTCCAAATACAAGGGAGAAAACAAATGATTCCTGCTCAATTTTTTGAGAATCATTACCTGTCTTTTGAAAACAAATGGTTTTTAGAAAGAAACGAAGTGTCCTTATTGTTAGGACAAACCTTGAATCAATTGACGGAATACGATGAAGACGTTTCAATTCCAGGAATTCAAATGCGTTTGTGGAATTCATTGTATACAGCAAAATGGACGCATACCTTTGGTCCAAAGCTAAAAGTAGTCAATGGAATACAAGGAATGCTTCAAAACAACGTGAATGGTCTGAATGCCACTGAGCGTTTAATTCCAAATTCTCTTTCTTTTGACAACGGACTTTTCTCGATGTGGATGTATTCCTTGAATCATTGGAATTTTCAAGCCGGATTAAGGTATGACCTGAGATATATCAAGACTTTAGAGGAATTCAAAGGAAAACAAGCGATTTCAAAATCGTACGGAAGTCCTAATGCGTCTATTGGTGCCATTTATTCTACGGACAAGTTTACCTTTAGAACGAATGTTTCAACGGGATATCGCGCTCCACATCCATCTGAATTATTAGCAAATGGCTTTCATCACGCTGCATTGCGCTATGAAATTGGTGATGAACAATTAGGTCCTGAACGAGCAAGTCAGTTGGACTTAAGTTTTGAAGTGAAAAGAGACCACCTTGTGTTGATTGTAAATCCATTTTTGAATAATATACAGCAGTTTGTTTATTTGCAACCAATCGATTCAATGGTCGATAACTTGCCCGTGTTTGCCTACAAACAGCTCGATCGAGCACTTTTTTATGGTAGCGATTTTGGATTGCATTACCATCCACATTTCGCCCATCATTTGCACATTGAAACAACGTATTCCTACTTAAATGTAATGACAGCAACAGATAGTAGTGTATCGATGATTCCGCCGGGTCGTTTCATGATGAGTCTTCGCTACCAATTGGATCTTGGAAAAAAAATACAAATCAAGGATCTGCTTTTTCAATATACGTATATGAACAAACAAAACAAACTTGCTTTTAATGAGACTGCGAGTCCGGCTTATCAATTGCTCGATGCCTCTATACAATTAAAATGGAATGGAAAAACGCCAGTTGATGTCCAATTTGGCTGTAGGAATATTCTCAATACAAGTTACATCGACCACCTTTCACGCCTGAAAAACATTTCGATGCCAAGTCCAGGAAGGAACATTTACATCAGTGTTAATTTTAACTTCAGTCATCAATTAAAAAAAGAAAAAGGATGAAATTAATTCAGTAGAATTTTGTTCCTAGGAAATTTCTATTCCAAATGGAATGAGAAGTCCAGCTAGTCCTTCTTGACTGAATTTAGCACTTTTCATTCGATTATTCGATGGATCAATGATGAATCCATGCGCACCTGTGAAATTAGCCTTTTCTAAGTTGCTCATTTGAAAAACGGATCCAGTAAGCTGACATCCTTCAAAAGATACGCCTTCTAATCCTGCTTCTGTAAAATCAACTTCCGTTAATCGGCAATTCGAGAATTTTGTTCCTTTTAATGGACATTGGTAAAAGAAGGAATAATCCAATGTACAGGATTCAAACGTGCATTTTAGTCCATATGGATTGCAGTCTTCAAAGTGAATTCCCATCAGCTTACAATCACGGAAATAGGCATCGCGAAAGGATGTTTTTTTACTGCGGATTGAACTGAGATCGCAGCTGATGAATTCGCAATCAACAAAAGTGAAATTCGATAAGTCAGCGCCGTTGAGTTGGCAGGATTGGAAGACACAGTTTTCGTATTCAGCTGTGGCTAAATGTTCAATGGTTAATCCTTCAAAGGTTTGGTCCGTAATGTAATCCATTAGTGTAAGCGTTGGATAAGTACATAGTGATCAAAATCAATGCGAATCATGAAGATGTCTGGATTATACGGAAAGGTAATCGTTCCGTCAGAATTAACTCTGTGTGCAACTTGGATTTGTTGTCCGGCAAGGTTTAGCGCTTCGATGTTCATTACTTCGAACAGTCTTGTTTGACAAATGAAATCACCTTGTTCATTTTGATAAAGGTATGGCCATTGTGTCGTGATGTCGTCCAATGAAACCGTATTCACAGTAATTTGCTGTTGAACCGTATCCATTCCACAAGCACCACTCGCGAAGAGTGTCACGGTGTATGTTCCAGCAATATAGGTGTGTGTTGGATTTTGTCCAAAACCGAAAGGACTTCCGTCTCCGAAATCCCATACGAGGTTTCCAGGTGAACTTGTAGTCGCGGCGAAAAGCACATCGTATTGATTGACTCCAGCAACAAAGGATGCGTTGAACAATGAATCATGGTGGACCAATTTCCACGTTGGAATGCTGTCCAGAACGACACTGCTCGCTACTTGTTGTAAAATTGCACAGATTTGAGGATTCAATCCAGCCGTATAAGTTGCTCCCACAGAAGATTTTTGGAATAGGGAACTGTAAAACGTACAAGCTGCTAAATAGGATCCTTCTAAGCTAGGGTGTGAGCCATCTCCAGCGTATAAATTGATTGCTGGATAATTGTCCCGCACATATTTCCACGCAACACCAACTGGTGAAACAGAAGCGTTTGTTGAATCTGCGATGCGTAAGTATGCATTTCGCAAGCGGGTATTCATTTTATCAAAGGTATTAATGGAATCCCATTGCGGATCTCCAACTTGTCTTCCCCAAGTCATGTAGTAATTCACTTGCGAACAGCCATTAGACGCATACACGCTATCGGAAATTTGTTCCGCATAAGGCAACGATTGCTGATTCACTTGATCGTAAGGAAAACTTGGTTCCTGACTTTGTCCTTGTAGCACAACAAAGTTCCATGGTTTTGAATGGATTTTGTCATAAGTTATCGCATCGTTTGCGTGGGATTGAAAAGTATATCCTCCATTCATTTTACTATCCATAAGAATGTGATCACCCAAGGAGATGGTAAGTTCCTGAACTATTTGAGGTAGGTTGTTGACACTCAAATAACTATTCCCGATAAATAGAACGGAAATACTGTCTTGTGTCCAAGATAATTGAACCAAAAAAGCAAAAAGTACACTAGCAAATATTTTCATGTCACAAATTTACACTTTTACAGGAATTTTTAAATGAGATTCTGCATGCTGTGCCGTCAACGCGTAAACCATCGGGATTTTATTCACCAAATGTTTCACTTGAAAACGATTGGGTTCAACTTCGATTAAGTCATTCAAGCAATCATAAGGGGAGAAGGGGTATTCCGAGAAATGATTAACAGTTAGTCCAGCTTTTTGAAGCGCTTGATATACTTCACTCAAACCATGGTTCCAGGTGATGGTCGTGTCGGTGATTTGAATTTCTTTGTTCGCATAGGAGCTTGATATGTCTTCCACGATTGGACTTTCCTGAAAATAATTATAAGCTACCTGGTTAAAATCATCATCGAACATCCACACGACTGGATGAAAGTCGACGAAAATCAATTTTCCACCTGGTTTTAAGCGCTCAGAAATAACTTTCGCCCATTTATCGAGGTCTGGAAGCCATCCAATCGTCCCGTAAGTCGTATAAATAATATCGAATTGTTCTGTGAGATGGTTTGAAGTACTGTACACATCGCAGCAGATAAACGTCGCAGCAATGTTCAATTCATTCGAAAGAGATTTCGCGGCATCTATAGCTTTTTCGGAAAAATCGATTCCAGTTACATGAGCTCCCAATCGTGCAAGGGAAAGGGTATCCTGACCGAAGTGACATTGCAAATGCAAGATCTTTTTTCCTGCAATATTGCCTAAAAGCTCCAATTCGATTTCTTTCAAAGAAGTTTCTCCCGCTCGAAAAGCATCCATTTGATAAAAGTCGGAAGTTAGGTGTCCAGCAACACGGTTATTCCAATTCTGACGATTTAATTCTAAGTACTTGTCCTGCATGAAGTAAAAATACACGATTGCCAATAAAGCGCGTGTATCCGTTCTGTGAAATACACAAAAAAAAAATTAGTTCTTTTAATTCAGAACCAAAAGAACATTGTATCTTTGCACCCGAATTTGAACAATTATGATTGAATTAAAAGCGGAGCAACTAGAAATCATTCAGAAAATGAGTGTATTTCAGGTAAGAGCTGGGATGCCTCCAACGGAAGCGCGCATTCTCTCCTTGCTATTGGTTTCCGATCGAACAGAATTGACCTTCGATGAAATCAGAGAGACCTTAAACACAAGTAAAAGCGCTGTAAGTACAGCTTTAAATACGTTAGTGTTACGAAATAAGGTTGAGTCCATTACGATACCCGGTGATCGAAAGCGTTATTTTAAACACCAATTGAAAAATTGGAACGCTAATGCGAAGGATGGATTAGAAAAACTCCTAAGTGTCAATCAACTTTTAAAGGAGATTTTAGCTGTTCGAACAAGCGAAACAGAAGATTTTAACCAGGATTTAAAAAATGTCATTGCATTCATTGATTTCATGCAAGTGGAATTGGTTCAGGTTTTTGATAAATGGAATAAGCAACAACAAATAGAAAACAAGTAAGAAATGAAACTACAAATCTCTTCTCTAAAACGGCGTAGTGTGACACTCATCTGTGCACTCATTGGATCTTTGGTATATGGACAAAATGAAACGTCCTTTACCCTTCGTGATGCTGTCGTGTATGGTGTGGCACATCAAGTGAATATCCAGAAAACAAAATTGGAATTGGATAAAAACGAACAAAAGTTCAATGAAGCGTTGGCGATGTATCTACCACATGTTCAAGCTTCGGGTGGGGTGAATAATAACTTAAAGTTGGCTACGAGTATCCTTCCAGGTGCTATTTTTGGTCAACCAGGACAAGACGTTGCTGTAAGATTTGGTACAAAATACACGGTGAATGGATTCATTGATGCCTCACAAGTGATTTATGATCAATCATTAATTACCGGATTGAGCGCCAACAAGGAATTACAAACGATGACGCAATTGTCGGTAAACAAGAGTGAGGAACAAGTTATATTCGATGTGGCCATTGCTTATTACAATGTGCAATTGATTGGACTACAAAAAGAAATTGTTCAAGCAAACGTTAAAAAATTGGATAGTTTATTGAAAATAACGAAGGTTCAATTGGATCTTGGATTTGCGAAACAATTAGACTACAACAAGTTGAAAGTGAGTCGCACCAATTTAGAAACGGAATTATCGAATATTGAATTGAACTATCAGCAACAATTGGTCTACTTGAAATACGTGATGGCTTATCCTTTGGATCAAGCGATTCAACTTTCTACGAATGTCGAGCAGGAAAAAGTAGCGTCTTCGATTGCGACCAAAATGGACGTGACTAACAACCTCGATTTTCAAATATTGATGGCGCAACGTCGCATGACCAACATTAACATCAATCAATTGAAAGCGGGCTATTTACCAAGTTTATCCTTAGGATTCCGCTATGGTTATCAAGCGCAACGAAATCAATTGGATTTTCTCAGTAGTGCAACAACTTGGTATCCCAATTCAGTGTTGTCGATTAATATGAATGTCCCCATTTTTGATGGATTAACGAAGCATGCAAAAATTCAACAGTTGAGTATACAACAAAAACAAAGTTTATTGGATGAGGAACAATTGAAAAACACCTTGAATTTCCAAATGAAAAACATGGAAACAAAGTTGAATGTCAGTTTAGGAGCAATGGAAGCGCAGCGGAACAACCTGAAACTTGCCGAAGAAATTTATCAAACGACCATGCTGCAATATGAAGCAGGTGTCATCAGTACAGCAGAATTATTGAATGCTGAAACCAGTTTAAAAGAAGCACAAACGAATTATTTGCGTTCAGTAGCTCAAATCCGTATGGCGGAAATCGAATCATTGAAAGCAGCAGGAAATATTAAGTCAATCATTAAATAGTCAATACCATGAAAAAAATCAGAAAAATTATTCTTCCAACCGTCATCACGATTCTTTTAGTCGCAGTTGTGGCGTGGAAATTAACGAGCAATAAAAAGGTGATGGAGGCGAAAGCATCTATTGCAGAAACAAAAACAGTGGTGTTTCCAGTGACAGTTGTTCAGGCGAAGACTCAGTTGTTAAATCAACTCATTGAAGTAAATGGTGTGTTTAATCCAAACCATTCCTTGAATTTTTTATCAGAGCAAACTGGACGAATTGTTCAAGTATCCATTCGCGAAGGACAAACAGTCTCTAAGGGACAGCAACTTGCTAAAATTGATGATGAGCAATTGTTAATTGACTTAGAACTAGCAACGGCAACCTTGGATAAAGCAAAATCGGACTTAAGTAAATTCGAAGGAATGTTGGCAGGAAACGCAGCTACGAAACAACAAATTGAGGACTTGAAAATGCAAGTAAAAAGTGCTGAGGCACGCGTGGCCACGTTAAAACGTCAATTAAGATCGACCAAAATCGTGTCGCCGATATCTGGTGTTGTCAATAAATTGTCCTTGGAAGTTGGATCGTTTGTCTCTCCTGGAGCAAGCATCGCTGAAATCTTGGATATTTCAAGTTTGAAGATGAAAGCATCCTTGTTAGACAGAGATGTCGTTCGATTTAACGTTGGACAAAACATCAGCGTGAAACCTGATTTATACCCAACATCACCTCGAAATGGAAAAATTACCTACATCGCATCGAAAGCGGATGCGTCTCGAAATTACAGTGTGGAAATTGAATTAGCGAACAGTTCGAAGGAACCGTTAAAAGCCGGTATGACAGGTGTTGTCTCTTTTGAAATGTCTGAGGAGCGTCAAGCAACTATGTTGCCGATTCAATGCATCGTTGGTGGATTACAAGAACCGAAAGTATATGTGATCGTTAACAATGTCGCTGTAAAACGCAGTATTCAAACAGGCTATATCCAAGGTGATTACGTGGAAGTGTTAGGTGGATTAACTGCACAAGATAAGGTTGTTCGTACGGGACAATTGAACATCGCAGATGGATCAAAAGTTGAAATCATTAAATAAGAAAGTCCATGTCAATTACGGAATTAGCGATAAAAAGACCATCCCTCATTGTGGTGATCTTCTCAGTACTTGCATTTCTGGGGATCCTCAGTTATTCGAAGCTGAACTACGAATTAATGCCCAAATTCTCGATTCCAGTAGTCAGTGTGACGACGGTTTATCCTGGTGCGTCACCAACAGAGGTGGAGAATTCAGTTACAAAAGTTTTGGAGGATGCTTTGTCCAATTTGGAAAATTTGGATGAGATTAAATCCACATCCATGGAAGGTGTTTCCTCGGTTGTTTTAATGTTGAAACCCGATTCGGATGCGAATCAAGCCATTCAAGATGCTCAACGCAAAGTAAATGCAGTTCTATCGAGACTTCCGGACGACGTGCAATCGCCTTCTTTGGGGAAATTCTCTTTCGATGAAGCGCCAATCATGCGCTTAGGTGTCACAGCGAAAATGCCACCAAGTGAATTGTATTCATTGGTAAAAGATGAAGTCAAGCCCTTACTTGGACGTGTGAAAGGTGCGGCTCAAATCTCTATTGTCGGTGGAGAGGAACGCATGATTAACATCAACATCAACCGACGTCAAGCGGAATTGTATAACCTTTCGATCTTGCAAATAAGTCAAGCGGTTAAAAATGCAAATTTGGAGTTTCCAACGGGAAAATTGACCAATGACAACACGCAAACCGTCATTAAATTAAAAGGAAAGTATCAATCCTTGGATGATATACGGAACTTACCTGTTGGCATCGATAAAAATACGGGTTCAAAAATTCGCTTGTTTGAAGTTGCTACTATTTTAGATGGTACGAAAGAGATCAAAACGTTTAGCCGCATTAATGGAAGAAACTCCATCGGACTATTGATCATCAAGCAAAACGATGCGAATGCGGTTGAATTAAGTAAACTGGTAAAAAAGGAAATTAAAAACCTTGAAACGACTTATAAATCTAAAAACTTAACATTTGACATTGCTTCCGATTCATCCGATTTTACCTTGGCTGCTGCAAATGCGGTGATGTATGACCTTGGATTGGCGATTTTCATCGTGGCACTTTGTATGTTGTTGTTCTTACACAGTATTCGAAATGCCTTAATCGTTATGATTGCGATTCCAGCTTCCCTGATTTCGGTATTCGTCGCGATGTTCTTGTTGGGATATTCCTTGAACTTAATGACTTTGTTAGCGATTTCATTGGTGGTAGGAATTCTTGTAGATGACTCGATTGTGGTCCTTGAGAACATTTATCGCCACCTCGAACTTGGTCAAGATCGGATAACTGCGTCCATTAAAGGACGAAAAGAAATTGGATTTACCGCCTTGGGAATTACCTTGGTGGATGTCGTGGTGTTCTTGCCCTTAACACTTGTTGGAGGAATCATTTCTAATTTATTGTCGCAATTCTCAGTGGTGATCGTATTGTCTACCTTGATGAGTTTATTCGTTTCCTTCACCTTGACGCCGCTTTTGGCTTCCCGCATGGCACGCAAGGAAGAAATGACGAATAAAACATTGTTTGGACGATTCATTTTATTGTTTGAGCGTTTCATTACAAATCTCACAGATTCTTACGGACACATTTTGGCTTATGCACTTGGTAAAAAACGCTATGTGATTATCGGAACGATTGTCGTTGTGGTCGCTTCGTTTATGTTGGTTGGAAAAGGCTATATCGGAACGGAATTCGTGAGTCAAGGTGATACCAGTGAGTTTATTGTGAATCTTGAATTGGCTCAAAATGCCACATTAGCGCAAACGAATGATGCCGTTCAGAAAGCAGAGGAACATTTGTTTAAAAATGCGGATGTGAAAAATGTTTTCTCGAGCATTGGAACAGCGTCAAATGCGATTGGAGGAAGTAATTCAACGAACAACAAAGCAGAAATCAATGTGAAGTTGGTTCCGCGTGAACAGCGTGAAGTGGAATCGAGTATTTATGCTCAATACATGAAATTGGAATTGGAGAAAATCCTACCTGGTGTTAAAGTGAGTTCGGCCGCAGTGAGTATTACTGGTGGAGCCAATCAAGCACCTGTTCAAATGGCGGTCACTGGAAATGATTTGAATCAAAATTTCCAAATCACGAACGAATTAATCGATAAATTGAAGTCCATCAAAGGAACAGCGGAGGTGAAAATGTCGATTGAGACCGGAAATCCAGAGATTAGTGTGGACATCAACCGAGAGAAAATGGCGGAACTTGGATTGAGTATGGATGTAGTCGGAATGACCATGCAAGCGGCGTTCTCCGGAAACAGCAAGGCTTCATATACAGACCAAGGAAAAGATTATGACATCAATGTGATGTACGATAATTTTGATAGACAAAATGAAGGTGATTTAGCCAGTATGATTTTTATCAATAACCGTGGAGAGAACATTCGTTTAGAGCAGTTTGCAAATATTGGTAGGTCCACTGGTTCAACAAAATTGGAACGCAAAAACCGCGTTCCTTCGATCACGATTTCCTCACAGGTATTAGGAGTTTCAAGTGGTACAGTAACCGGCGAAATGACCAAATTCATCAAAAAGAAAAACTATCCAAGTTCGGTCGTGGTAAGTTTTGAAGGAAACTCGAAAAACATGGGTGAGGCCTTTGCGAATTTAGGATTTGCCTTGATTGCATCGATCTTATTTGTTTACTTGATCATGGTTGCTTTGTATGATTCGTATGTTTATCCTTTCGTAGTATTGTTCTCGATTCCTGTTGCAGTGGTTGGAGCTTTATTGGCCTTGGCTTTATCCATGCAGCCCTTGAGTATTTTCTCCATGTTGGGAATGATCATGCTGATCGGACTCGTTGCTAAGAATGCCATCTTAATTGTCGATTTTGCGAATCAATTGAAAGCAGAGGGTAGAAACACCGTTGAAGCATTGATTGCTTCCGGAAAAACGCGTTTGCGTCCAATCTTGATGACGACACTTTCCATGATAACGGGTATGATGCCTATTGCAATGGCACATGGTCCTGGAGCAGAGTGGAAAAGTGGTCTCGCTTGGGTCTTGATTGGTGGATTAACAAGTTCAATGATCTTAACACTTGTCGTTGTTCCATCTGTTTACATGATTTTCGATGTATTCAAAAAGGACATCAAAAACAAGGAAGGCAAGGCGCAACTAAAAATCATTCGAAAAGAAGGACTGGATGTGGCAGCAATGCTGAAAGAGCACAGCGCACATTAGTCTGATTTACTTGGATATTTTCCAAACTTGAGGAAGTCCTTTGCGATCGTATGAAAGTACATTCGTAGAGGACTTTTTCACTTTATAGTGTGCTGTTGAACCTAAAGTCGTAATGTTCTTTTTATCACTTAGATTCAATTGATTCACAGGAAGTTCCACAAACATCACTTCGAAATCAATGGGGATGAAAACGGCAAACAGTTCTTTTAGATCATTCTCTGTAAATACCCACGTTCCTTGTTCTGTTTTTACTTCATAAGGAGCAATTGGATGTGTTCCGTAAATTGCTGTGCCATTGATGTTCATCCAGGCGCCAATTTCTTCTAATCGTTGGTAGGCAATCGGATCCCAATCGCCTTGTGCATTTGGAGCAATATTCAGCAGGTAATTTCCACCGCGAGAAACGATTAAACATAAATTCTCTAAGATTTTCGCCGTGGACTTGTATTGGTCGTTTGGAACGTAACTCCAACTGTTGGCCATCGTCATGCAGGATTCCCAAGGATAGGGAAGGGGTTTTGTTGGGATTTGTTGTTCTGGAGTTAAGTAATTTTGATTTGCACCTTCTACTGCGCGATCAACGACGATTAATCCCGGTTGTAATTTTCGTGCTTCCATGACCAAAGAATCCATTTTTATGTCTTGATTCACTGGTTTGTATCCCCAACGTGGAGACGTTGCTGTCATTGGTTGTACCCAGCCGCCATCGAGCCAAAGCAGGTCAATTTTCCCATAATCTTTCATTAACTCCATGATTTGATGGTGAGTGAATTGCACAAACGCATCCCATTTTTTTGGTTTCTTGGTCAAATCGTAATTTGGATTACGGTCGTATGGTGGAAAAGTGGGGTCCCAGTAATCGTCGTTGCTCCAATCTGGTTTACTGAAATAAGCTCCGGTCCATAATCCTTCTTGTCGAAAAGCATCGAATACTTTCAGTGCGATATTAGCATTTGGATTCGTTGAATAGGGACATTTTTTATTCGCGACTGTGTAATCGGTGTATTTCGAATCGAACATACAGAATCCATCGTGGTGTTTGGTCGTGAAAACCATGTACTTCATTCCTGCGTTTTTCGCTGCTTTTGCCCATTTTTCCGGTTGAAATTGAACGGGATTAAAGGTTGTTTGCAGTTGTTCGTAGTTTTTTACGTAGCCGAAATAATCATTTTTGTAGGGTCCGCGTCGAATGCACCAATCTTCATCCTCCGGACAAATACTCCAACTTTCAACAACACCCATTTGGGAATAAGTTCCCCAATGCATGAGGAGTCCAAACTTGAAGTCCTGCCAAGTTTCTAATTTTTCTTGCACCAATGGATCACTGGGTGGAAAATACTTTTGTTCGTGTTCTTGCGCTTGGATGTTCGCACAAAGAAATAAACCAAGGATGAAGGTAATGTGTTTGCTCATAGTTAATGAATTTCAATTTCGTCGATGAATAACCAAGCATCGCCGTCCACACCGCGCCATTTCGGCAATGGACCAATGTTGTTGACTTCGACATAAATAAATTGTCCGGCCATTTTTTGGCTCAAACTTAATTTCAAAGGATAAATAGCGGGAGCCATTTGATTTCCAGCGTTTGGATTGATGAGGATGCCTTGCTGCTTCGCGTTTTGAGAAAGAACCTCTGTTTCGGTTTGACCAATACGCACTTGGAAAGAATTTGGACCGACAATCCATGCCGAATTGTTTTCTAAAAAATTGAGTTGAATCGAGGAAATGGAATCTATTTTACCCAAATCAATGATGAATGTGGCATTTCGTCCTTGCCATCCTTGCCAATTGTATTGATAGTCCGAAGTTCCTTTGATGTCATTCAATAATGGTTGATTGCGATAGTATTCAAGCGTATCGATAACACCTCCATCAGGTTTCTTTGCGCCATCTTGGTAAGATTTATTTGGCACTGCAAGGTATTTTAGCGTTGCAGTTGATCCAAGGTGTTTCACCTTTCCATTTTTCCAGTAGTCCAAGGTGATTTGCTCGTATTCCTTGGGACTCAATTTAATTTCATGCAATAGTTTTGGACCATTTTTTTGTGCATAGTAGATAAAGTCTTTCAGCATCTGTTGGTAAGGATTATCAGATTTATAAAAATACCAATCTGTTCCTGCATCGGGTGATTTAGAGATTTCTAAGGACGCATAACGCATGCTTTGCTGTGCCATTTGAATGCGTTCGATTTGTTTGGGCGTTAGTCCTTCGATGTTTTTTGCCTTTTCAAACATGCTGTGATACCAGCGCAAATTCGTTGGAGATAAATATCCTTTGATGTGCGTCACAGGTGGTTCGTACAAGGTTAGCGATTTCCCACTTTTCTGTAATTCACTGACTTCTTGATCGATAATCTCTTTGATGATGGGTCCGGCAGCGCCATAATAATTTGTGAAAAATAAATTTTTTAAACTATCCGCATCGAGCGTTGGATCCCACATCCATTTGGAAAGTAAAAAACAACGCAATTCCTGCATTTCGGAGGAGGATTGATTGTAGCCTTGTTCGAAAAGCATGTTGACGCCATATTTTTTGAAAAGTTGAATGTTTTCTTGGAGCGTCGGCCAATTTGGAAAAGGCATGACCATGTGGGAGAAGTTGATGACGTAATCCCAAATTAAAATATTTTGACTGATTTTCGACCAGTCCGATAAGTCTTTCTCAAAGCCTGATCCAGTTAAGGATTTTGCTCGGTTCTCCTCAATCGTGCAGAGCATGATGTTGACATTCGGAAGTGGCTTCGTGACTTTTGGTGCAGTGCGCGAATATTGATAGGCAAGTGTGGAAATCACCTTGTCTGGAAAGAGATTTGCGATTTCATTTACGAAGCGAATGATCGAACCCGCATGCGATCCTTCTTCTGCATCGATGTGCGCGCATTTGTCGCACTCACAAAAGTTGTAATTGTCCATTTGGCTTACGCTCCAATATTTTTCATTCGGACGTTTGTTTACCTCTAATTGTAAAGCGTTGCTAACATGAGAAAGTACCTCAGGATTACTCAAGCACAATTGATCTTTCATTCGAACACCGTTTCGAAGGGCATAGTATTCAGGATGGTTTTCAAAATACGTTTCTGGTGGCAATAAACGATGTAAAGTGTGAACCCATAATCCCCAGCCGGGATGTCTCTCAAAGTTCCCGGAACCTTGTCCGTCCGTTAAATAAAATGATTCAGCATAACCAGCGCGTCGTGCCTCACCGTAAAATACTTCGCGGTATTCAAATGCTGGAACTTGCTCATATTTCGTGTATGGAAGAGCTTTGATGCGCGCTTGTTTGGGAATATAAGTTTCTTCTGCACTGATGAATCGAATCCCAAATGAATGTTCGAGTGTATAATAAATGGCTTGTTCGATGGCTTGTTCTGTAGCACCGTAGAAAACGATTGATTTTCGGTTGGCGATGACACCGAATCCATCCACTCCCCATTCCTTAGTGCGTTCAAATAGCGCTTCGTTTGGAAGAGCAAAGTGTATTTCGAAGTCCGATTCCGTTTGGGTAATTTCGCGCAAATAAAAATTGAAAGTGGAATTTAGTTTTGGGTAGAATACCTCTTGAGAGGAGGCATTGAATACCATTAAAAGGATAAACAACGCGATAACTAACTTTGGAAGGTTTTTAATTACGGCGAATTCGCCATAATTAGCTGAATTTGTATTTTTCTTATTCACTGTTTACGTTCAATTTTAATGAAAACCACCTTTTCCACGGTAAAGCTTTAAAGGTGTTTTGAGTTTTATTTTGATCACAGAAATCTCTGGATCTAATGCGGAAATGGGTACATCCATATAAAGTGTTCCGGGAACATAGCTCCAATCGATTTTACCGACAATTTTGTATGGTACGCTTGTGTTTGTGCCAAGAACAGTGATGCTTTCGATTTCGGACATCAATCCTTTCAGTTGGACAGTTACTTTTAAATTCGATGTAGCTACAGGAGAACTAGGAATGTTTCCATATTGTATTTCTCTTGTTGCTTGATTCGACGTGTCGATTCCAACTGAAGGAATAAATAAGAAAATACTTAACGAATCCTTCGAAAGGGTTGTGTTTCCATGGAAATGTCCTTCGGGTAATCCAGCGATTGATCCGTACACTGCTTCTTTGTGTTTGGATGTCCAACGTCCCAATGCTTTCAATAAGTTTACTTGTTCAGAAGGAATCGTGCCATCGGCTTTTGGACCTATGTCTAACAATAAATTCCCGCCCATTCCCAGGCATTCTGTGAAGATTTGTAGGACTTCATTCACCGTTTTCATGTTGTGGTCGCTTGGACGATAGCCCCAATTGTCGTTGCTTGTCAAACATAGTTCCCATGTTTTGCGATCGGGATGTACGATTGGCATGTTTTGCTCAGGTGTATCGTAGTCACCGTAGGACTTCAATCTCCCATTTAAAATAGCGGATGGATTCGTAGAATGAATAAGTTGGTCAATTTTAGACGCGTGCCATTCCTCTTCCGAATGTTCCCAATCTCCATCGAACCAAAATAAATCAGGCTTGAATTGCTGATTGATTTCTAGTATTTGTCCATGCATGAAGGACAAAAAACGATTCCAACGAACACTGTCATCCTTTATTTGATAACGGTTGTAGTCTTTGAGGAATGTTGGGTAATCATCGTGAGACCAATCCAGCAAGGAATAATAGGCGCCAAAATGCAGTCCTTCTTTGCGAACAGCTTCTGCAAATGGAGTCATTAAATCGCGTTTCGCCGGCGTTTGATAAACGACGCTTAAGGGGAACTTTTCATTCCACAGGAAATTCTTTTCACCGTTCACAGGAATCGTTGGGAGTGCTAACTTTAGTTCCGCTTCTGTCGTTTTTGGAGTTTTCAATTTCGTGTCCCATAATGCAACTCCGTCATGATGTTTCGTGGTCATTACTGTGTATTGAGCACCACTTTCTTTGATTAATTTCGCCCATTCTTCCGGATGGTAATTTTCTGCTTTAAAGTCCTTCAATTGTGACATGTAAGTCGGGTAGGGGACTCCTTTATTGTGGAAGGCCCAACTTTCAGATGTTCCATCCACCGCATAGATTCCCCAGTGAATAAAAATGCCCAATTTCGCATCCGAAAACCACTGAATAGCGTCCGTTTTATTGATTGCCTGTGCAGAAAAGTTTTGGTAAAAAGTACTCAAGAGAAGTAAAAACACTATTTTTTTCATGAGGTGAAGATACAAAATCTGTCTTGAAAATAGTCAACCCAATCGTTGTCAAAGTCTATTTGAAATGCCTATTACATTCCTTAACAATTTTATCATATGCTTAGTCGACAAAATTCAGATAGATGAAGTACCTTTGTTGTGAAATTTTATGTTGATCTCCTTGAAGTGAACGTCAAGTTAGCACTGAAACCAATGTGAAATTGAAAGTCGACCTTTGATAATGAATAAATTATTCGTTCTGAGTGTGTTACTGATGTCAATCAGAAGTTTATTCGCACAGCAATTAATCATCAATGAAATTTCCCAAGGAACGGGATCGAGTGAATACGTAGAATTGGTGGTTATTGGAACGCCTACATGTGTCACTCCAGTTCCAAGTTTAGACTTACGAAAAGTCATCATCGATGACAACAATGGTTATTTTGCACCGGGTTCAGGAACTGGAATTGCTGGTGGTGCGGTTCGATTTGCAAACATCCCATTTTGGCAAAGTATTCCACAGGGAACGTATATTGTTATTTACAATGATGCGAGTCCGAACACAAGTTTACCTCCAGATGATAATACCATGGCTGACGGAAATTGTCGCTTGGTGATTCCTTCAAGTTCGATGTTATTAGAAAAAACAACCGTGAGTCCAACGACCACGAATCAAGCGTATCCACCTGATGCAAATTGGACACTTGGTGGATCTTGGTCTCCGTTAGCGATGGCTAATTCCGATGATTCTTTTCAAGTGCCTAATATTCCATCAACAGGAGTTCCTTTTCACAGCGTAAGTTGGGGGAATAATTCAACCAATGCCATTGTTTATTTTGCTGGATCAGCAGCTGGAAAAGTATTTTCGTTTACAAATACGACCTCTAACGACTGGAATTTGGTCGCAAACTGGACAAGTGCAGATGTTGCTACTTCACAGACACCCGGAGTAGCGAATAATGTCGCAAACGATGCATGGATTGGCAGTATGAATCCTCTTTGTAGTGTCAATCCGGGAATGACAGTTAGCCCCACTATATCCAACGAAACCTGTGCGAATGCCTGCGATGGATCCATTTCGACAAATGTCACAAATGGACTTACGCCATATTCCTATAGTTGGTCGAATGGAGCGACGACAAGTTCACTTGTAAATGTTTGTCCAGGAAACTACACGGTAACTGTGACTGGAGCGAATGGTTGTTCTGTTATTGAAACATTCACTGTAACTGCGGGTGTACAAGGTGCGAATGCAAGTATATCGGCAGCTGGACCATTCACGAATCAAGATGCAGTTCAGCAAATTCAGGCCTTGAATGGGGGAGGAGTTTGGTCTTCCACTTGTGGGACGTGTTTATCTTCAGCGGGAATGTTTAATCCACAAGTAGCTGGAGTTGGAACATGGCAAGTTTGTTATGTTCTAGGATCTGGAAACTGTGCGGATACGCAATGCATCTCCATCGTCGTAACGAATGGATGTACTCCACAAACAACAACGGAGTCCTTAACGATTTGTCCGGGGGATTCAATATTCATCAATGGGAACTGGGAAAACACTCCTGGACAATATTCTGCTGCATTTCAGGACATCAATCAATGTGACAGTACACACATCGCCAACTTGAGTTTTTACACAGTGGCCCCCTTAACTGAAAACATCACCTTATGTGAATTTGATTCTGTTTTAGTGTTTAATCAATGGGTATTTTCCGCACAATCCCTCACACAAGTCGAGCAAACATCCAATGGCTGTGATTTCGTACATACGGTCAATGTTCATATGGAGGAATGCGTCATCGAGCCATCAGTCATTTACATTCCCAACGTATTTACACCGAATGGTGACATGGTGAATGACACCTTTGAAATCATCATTCAAAATGGAAAAGTGGAGCGTGGTTGGATTTTCAATCGTTGGGGAAATGTCATTTGTACCTTTTCACCGACGCAACTGAAGTGGGATGGAAAAGACCAACGAACAGGGCTTCCTGTTTTGGATGGAGTTTATACTTATATGTTGTATTTCAATCCTGGTGATACCGTAAAAGAGTTGTACAACGGATTTGTAACCGTAATTAAATAATTAGTTTCAGGTATCTGTGATGGATACAAAAATCATCTCGAATTTCCTTGTATCTTTGCATTCAATGGGGCCGACCTTGGATTTGACAGCGATAGCGGTAGTCAAGTGTCAGCATGCAGAGGGTTGAGGTGAACCTCTTAAATATCTTGTCTCGAACAATAATTGACAACACGTCATACGCACTTGCTGCTTAA
>CANHMH010000034.1 GCA_947461635.1 Flavobacteriales bacterium
CTTCAGCTTTAAAATGGAATGGAAATTTCGTTTGGGCTTGTAAAAACTACGATGGTGACGTTCAGTCTGATACTGTAGCACAAGGATTTGGTTCTTTAGGATTAATGACCTCTGTATTAATTACTCCTGACGGTGAAATTATGGAAGCAGAAGCTGCTCACGGTACAGTAACGCGTCACTACAGAGATTACCAAGCCGGAAAACAAACATCAACGAATCCAATTGCATCGATTTTTGCTTGGACTAGAGGTTTGGCTTTTAGAGGGAAATTAGACAACAACCAAGAATTAATTGATTTCTGTCATTTATTAGAACGCGTTTGTATTGAAACCGTTGAGGCAGGAATCATGACAAAAGATCTTGCCGTTTGTATTCACGGAAACAAAGTGAGTCATGGTGATCATTACGTATACACAGAGGAATTTTTGGATGCCATGGATAAAGGATTAAAAGCAAAAATGAATTAACATTTTATTGGGGACTTCGGTCCCCTTTTTCATGCCTTTTATTTTGAACAAACAAATGATTTGCTAAAATCTCCTACCTTCGTTTCGTGAAATCATCCATCATGAAATACCTCCTTTTTTTATTGCCCCTTTTAAGTTGGTCCTGTAAATCCATCCACATTCCCGAACCGGTAGTGGAACGAATGGACCCACCAATGCCCGTACTTGCAATTTCTCACATAAACGTGCCTATTGAAATTGACTTACAAAGTCAACTTAGGGAGGTGGAAAAATCCTTGCCAAAAAGTTTTGAGGGAAAACAAGAACAATGTGAAGGAGTAAGTTTTACGTATAAATTTCTTCGCGAGCCGATTGACTTTCAATTGAAACAAACGAGTTTATATTATGAGGTGGATGGAAAATTTGAATTAAAGTTAAATTATTGTCCTAAATGCCATGAGCTGTGGAATGAAAATGGTTCTTGCGCCGTGCCAAGGATATCAGCAAGTTGTGGTGTGGGCGAACCAATGCGCAGGGTGAAAGTTGGATATAATACAACTGTTTCTATTACTGATTCATACACATTCAACACAGAAACAAAGTTGAAAAAATTCGACGTTTTGGATCCCTGTGAGATTACCATCTTTAAATACGATGCGACAAACCAAGTAGAAAAACAAGTAAAAGGTCAATTGCAATCATTGGAAAAAGACATTGATCGACAAATAGAATCAGTTGACATTCGCTCTTCTATAAAAGATGTTTGGCGAAAACTGGAAGAACCCATAGACTTAAGTGGTTATGGACTGCTTTATTTGAAACCCAAAAGTATGGCGCTAAGCCCGGTAAGCTTTAATTCCATGAATAAAAGGAGTGAATTAACAGCACAATTGACCCTGGAACCGTTTATTACGACAAATAAAGAACAAACGATATACAGTGATTTGCCAAAACAAGTGAAATACATTGCTGGGCAAGGTTATGCCTTAAATATCCTTGTGAAAGCATCGTATGATTCTATAAATAAACTCATGAATAAGGGTTTACGTGGATATAAAATTCCATTTAAGGGAAAAGAAATTATCGTAGATTCTCTCCAAGTTTTAGGTAATCAAGAACAAAAGCTGATTATTCAAGTTTATTTCTCTGGATCTAAAAACGGTGTGTTTTTCCTTGTTGGAAAACCATTCATTACAGAGGATCAATTTTTTGTGTTAAGTGATTTATCCTACGATATCAACTCAAAAAATGTGCTGCTGAAAAGCGCTAAATGGATCTTTGATAAACGCATTTTAGAAGAATTAAATAAATCGGCTAAATATGACTTAAATCCTCTGCTGAAAGAAACAAAAAACTCCATAACACAACAACTAAATACAGAACTAGATAAAGGTGTATTTCTATCAGGAACCGTAGATAAATTAGCTGTTTCAGGAATTCAATTGGGTTCATCAGGATTTTTTCTAACTACAGAAGTTTTAGGTAACTTGAAACTAAAGATGAAATAATGCGTTAAACGGAAGGTGCGAAGTTTTATTTTAGTATTCTTCATTCCCTTTTTTACCTTTTCACAACAGAAGGACTATTCCACTTGTGAAAATGCGCTCGATGTGAATCCATCCGGTTCGTATTCATTATCCTTTACCGGTAAAAAAGGAGCCATTCCATCAGAAGGTGTGTTTCAGCATGTTTCTTCTCCATCACGGAATCAAATATGGATTCATTTCACAGCTGTCAATAAAGGTAATTTGAATATTACCTTTAGTAAAAATCAAGCACTGGAAAATGGACATGTTTTAATCTTAAAAGAAAAACAAGGTAGTATCTGTACCTCACTTAAAGAACAGAATCTACAAGTTATTTTAGAAAAATCTATAGACTCATTAAAAATACTTTCTACAGAAATTGTTGTTGATGAAAATGAGCAATACTACATTGTATTCATATCAAAAGAAAAGGTAAAACAAGAAATTACAACCGTTTTTTCCTTTCAACTGGATGAGTCTGAATTAAATAAAACATGGCCGCTCAACCTCGTTTACAATGATGAATTACCTATTTATTCCATTGTTGTTCGAGATCTAACGAACAAAAAAGCTGTTCAAGCTAGGCTTCTATTACAAGGATCAACGGAAATAAATGGTATTTACAGGGGGAGTGATGTAGAAATGAATCTGCTGAAAAAAATTAAAGTAGGAACAATCCGTGTTGATGCAGAGGGTTATTTATCCTCTGATTTAAATAACACACCCATTCCAATAAATTCTAATTTTAAAGATACCATTTGGTTAAAACCCATTAAAGAAGGGGTGGTTTCTGGATTAGAGGATGTTTATTTTGTGGCCGGGCTAGCAACTATTTTAGAGGAATCCTACCCAAAATTAAAACGACTTCGTGACTTTTTAATTTTAAATCCAAATACATACATTGAAGTGCACGGACATGTAAATGAAGACAATGATAAAAACTTAGTTTCCATGAGATTATCTAAAAGGCGTGCACAAAAAGTTGTTGACTACCTTGTAGAAGGAGGCGTGGATGTAAAAAGATTAAAAGCTATTGGTTTTGGAAATACGAAACCAATCTATAAAGATCCTCAATCAGAAGAAGAAAAAGAGGCTAATCGACGTGTAGAAGTGTTAATTAAATCGAATTAACAAGGAATCTTATCAATTCTGTTTTGGTGTCTACCTCCTTCGAAAACGGTAGATAAAAACGCATCTACCATTTCAATTGCTAATTCTTCCGAAACAAATCTTGCTGGAATCGCAATAATATTCGCATCGTTATGAGACCGAGCTAATTCTGCTATCTCTTTCTCCCAACATAAAGCGCTTCTAATACCAGCATGTTTATTCGCTGTCATGTTTATTCCATTACCCGATCCACACAATAAAATTCCCAACATACCGGAATTTTCTTCTACCATTTGAGCCACTGGATGCGCGTAATCCGGATAATCAATACTCGTTTCAGAATAACAGCCAAAATCTTTCACCTGTAAACCTTTCTTTGTTAGGTGATTAACTATAAGTTCTTTCGTCTTAAATCCTGCGTGATCGCAACCTATTGGAATTATCATTTCTTGTATGTCTTATTTTTTACAAAGTTAATTACTATTAACAAATAGAGATAGTTATTCACTATTATGATTTATAAGCCTCTATGAATCCTTTATTTTACTAGAAATTCGAAACATACTTATACACGTTACGCAGATTTAATTTGTGTATAACCTTGAATAACTTCTAAAAAGTTTCGTTTGTTTTATTCGAATAAAAATATAATTGTACTTTTTTATTTATAAAACACAATTAGTTAATAGTAGTTACCCTTTTATATCACTATGGTTATGAACTAAATAATCCCTCTGTTTTCCTTTTTTTTATAAACAATACACCTGATTTGAATTATGTGTATAATGTTATATTATTCTGATTTTTAATTTATTACACATATAAAACATGTTTATATGTATGGTTTAATTGTTAATTTCAGTAAAACCAAATTTTACATCAAATGTTTTAAACATATGAACACCCTTAATAAGAGTAATAAATATTTTAAATAATCTTAAAAAGAAATATATTATATATAATTAAGTTCTCGATATTAAATTTGTCCTGTATTGAAAACTTGAATACTTTTATCTCATGAAAAGCAGCTTCGACGAACTAATTAATCAAATTGATGCATTTATACGAAAGTACTACAAGAATCAGTTGATTCGGGGCTTATTACTGTTTTTTGTTATTTTTCTATGTTCCTTTCTCTTTGCTACAACGTTTGAGTATTTTGGGAAATTTAATTCAATCATTCGAGCAATTTTATTTTTCGGTTTTATTGGTATAAATACATTTGTCTTTATAAAATACATAATCGTACCAGTTTCAAAGCTAATTTCATTTGGTAAACAGATAAGTAGAATTCAAGCATCAGAAATTATTGGTTCATTTTTCCCTTCTATTTCGGATCGATTAAAAAATACCTTGCAGCTGCAAAGCGATCTTTTGCATCAAGAAGGAAATATTGAATTATTGAGAGCTAGTGTCAATCAAAGATCAGCTGAATTAAGTGTGATACCTTTCAAAAATGCGATTCAAATAAATGAAAATAAAAGGTATTTAAAGTATTTAGTTCCACTTTTCTCCTGTTTTGTACTAATTGCTGTATTTATTCCATCTATCATAACTCAAGGGACAGAACATGTGGTGTTTTACAATAAAGTCTTTAAAGATAAAGCACCGTATTCCTTTCAATTGGCAGCAAAATCATTTGAAGTAGAGGAAGGATCTGATTTTTTAATTGATTTAGAAATCGTACCAAATGATCATGGAAAAAAAGAATTACCTAATCAGGTCTTTGTTATTTCTGATCAAGGTAAATTTTTATTACTTAGAAAAACAAAAAACACCTTTACTGGAAGTATTAAAAAACCAAAAAAAAATGCGCGGTTTTATTTTACTACGAATCAGTTTGATAGTAAAAAGTATCAGTTGAACGTTACTGGTAAATCTTTAATAGGAAGGATTCAGGCATTTTGTACTTATCCATCTTATTTAGGTAAACAAAATGAATTACTGGAAAATGTTGGGGATTTAACGATACCGGAAGGAACACAAATTGAATGGAAAGTTCAAACAAAAAACACTATAAATACACGTATTTTTTGGAATAATGTTAAAACCCTATTTAATACTGAATCATTTAAATTCACTAAAGTTTGTAATGAAGACAAGCAACTTAAATTTCTTTTAGAAAATAAATACACGCATGTTTTAGATACTGTTCAATATAAATTGAACGTGATTAAAGATGCTTATCCAAGTATAGAAGTTAGTGAAAAGGAAGATTCTATTTCTGAAGGAATTAAATACTTTAACGGCCTTGCCTCTGATGACTATGGATTAAAATCTTTACAGTTTGTGTATAAAATCACACGACAGAACGGACAACAAAAAGATGTAAGAATGCCTGTTCAACAGGTGATAGGATCACAAATGAACTTCAATTTTGCTGTAGATTTCAAACGTGAAGATATCCAGTTGAATGATAAAATTGAATATTATTTTGTGGTTTATGATAATGATGGTGTAAACGGAAGTAAATCTGCTAAAAGCCAATTATTTACATATGAATTACCTAGTTTAGAAGAGTTAAACGATGCAAGACAGGAAGATCAAAATCAAACTAAGGAGGATTTAGATCAGTTATTAAAAAAGACGAAGGAATTCCAAAAGAACATTTCTCAACTGAAGAAAGAAACAATGAATTCAAAGTCTTCAGATTGGAATAAATTGAATAAAGTTCAACAATTAAAAGAGGAACAATCTTCCCTCTTAGAATCCCTTGAGAAGATCCAAAATGAAATGGATAAAAGCATGGAAGAAAAAAATCAACTTTCTCCTATGGACCAGGAATTAATGGAAAAACAGGATATGATTGAAAAACTTCTGGACGAATTAATGGATGATGAATTGAAGAAGTTACTAGAGGACCTTGAAAAATTATTGCAACAAAATGACAAAGAGCAAGTGAAGGAAAAAATGGAGCAGCTGAATCAATCCTCAGAGGATATGAAGAAGCAACTCGATAGAAGCTTGGAAATGTTAAAGAAAATGCAACTCAACGAACGTATTGATGATGTAGAGAAGGAATTAAAGGATTTAGCTAAGGAGCAGGACGAATTGCGGGAAAATTCTGATAAAGAGCTATCAAAGGACGAATTAGCGAAAAAACA
The DNA here is from genome assembly GCA_947461635.1 of Flavobacteriales bacterium. Lineage (GTDB taxonomy): Bacteria > Bacteroidota > Bacteroidia > Flavobacteriales_D > Crocinitomicaceae > UBA952. The sequence goes on from CANHMH010000034.1 coordinate 6,187, forward strand.
GGAAGAATTAAACAAAAAATTTGATGAGTTAAAAAAAGATTTAGATAAGTTAAATGAGTTAAATAAAGAGTTAGAAAAACCAATGGATTTAGATAACCTGGACGAATTAAAAGAACAGGTAAGTGAGGATTTAAAGGAAGCTAAAGAAGGTTTAGAACAAGGGAAAGACAAAAAGGCAAACGAAAAACAAAAATCTGCTTCTGAAGGAATGGAATCACTAGCGAATCAGTTAAATTCCAAACAACAGCAAGCAAACAAAAAAGAAGCAGAAGAGGATATGAAATCTCTTCGTAATATTTTAGAAAGCCTAATGACCTTAAGTTTTGATCAGGAAGCGTTAATTAATAAATTCACTAAAGTCACTAGTCAAGATCCTATTTACCGTAGATTAGGTAGAAGACAACAACGCATTATTGATGAAACGAAAATTATAAAAGACAGTCTTTTAGCATTAGCAAAACGTCAACCAAAAATCGCTTCATTTATTGACAAAGAGTTGAATGCAATTGAGTCCAACCATAATCTAGCTGTTGAGGATATAGATGATCATAGAAAGAAGGATTTAAATAAGCATCAACAATTAGTGATGACATCTTATAACAATTTAGCCCTTTTATTAAATGAAGCTTTACAGAGTATGCAAAGTCAAATGCAGGGTGAAATGTCAGGAACAGGAAGTTGTAATAACCCAGGAAAGGGTAAGCCTAAGCCTGGTCAATCAATGTCAACGGGAGATATGAAGGAGATGCTAAAAAAGCAATTGGAGCAAATGCAGAAAGGACCAAATCCAGGCGGAGACAAACCGGGAGATAAACCAGGTAGTAAGCCGGGTAATCAACCAGGAAGTTCTGGTCAAAATATGTTGGGTTTAGGAAATAAAGAAATGGCTAAAATGGCAGCCGAACAAACAGCAATTCGACAAAGATTGGAACAGTTGAGAAATGAGATGAATAAGGATGGTAAAGGCTCGGGAAACCAATTGAATCCATTGATAAAGGAATTAGAAGAACAGGAAAAAAACATCATTAATAGAAACATCAATAAGGATCTTGTTAATCGTCAAAAAGAAATTTTAACAAGGCTCTTAGAAAGTGAGAAAGCTATAATGGAAAGAGGCTACGAAGAGAAAAGAGAATCAAATTCTGGAAAAGATGTAAATTCTGGTAACAAAATTCGTTTTGATGAGTATAACAAAACCAAATTAAAGGAAATAGAATTATTGAAAAGCGCTGACCCTTCCTTGCGATTGTATTATAAGGAAAGAGCTAATCAATACTTCAACTTAAACTAATATCGTTTTCCTGTAGTAGTTGATATGAAAGAAGGATTTAACATAATTGAGGAAATAACCTTACCCGCAGACTTTCAATCATTGGTTGATGTTGAAAATTTGGTAGATAGAGTTTGTCAAACAGTTGGTATTCAAGAAGATGCGTTTGGAAATGTGTTAATTGCTGTTACTGAAGCAGTGAATAATGCAATAAGTCATGGAAACAACGAGGATAGTACATTAAACATAGAAGTTGCTGTTGGTGATTCCTTAAATTCTTTCTGTTTTAGAATTAACGACCAAGGAAAAGGATTTGACTATCACAATTTACCAGACCCTACAGCTCCTGAGAATATATTGAAAGAAAATGGTCGTGGGATATTTCTAATGAGAAATTTATCCGACGATGTTGTCTTTAATGATGTAGGAAATGAGGTAATAATTTATTTTAGTAAATGATATCTTTAAATTGCGTTGATGTTATAAAACCAAGGTTTTTAAAATCTCTCCAGTTAAAAGCTTTCGTAAAATCTTTGATCTTGTCTGAAGGGTTTGTCATAGGGGATGTCGCCATCGTTCTTTGTTCCGATGATTACCTACTAAAGGTAAATCAAGACTTTCTTAATCACGATTATTACACTGATATCATAACGTTTGACTACTGTGAAAATGGTATAATTAACGGAGATTTACTTATATCTACAGATCGTGTTTTAGAAAATAGCATAAGTGAAAAAACAGATTTTAGTGATGAGTTACACCGGGTTGTTTTTCACGGCGTGCTACATTTATGCGGATTTAAAGATAAATCTAAGAAAGATATTGAAATGATGAGGTTTAAAGAATCTTATTATTTAAACCTGTTTGTTCCACGTGAAACAATAGGTGTTTAAGAGAATAAATGTTCCACGTGAAACAATCGACATGTTAGATAAATATGATGTTATAGTTGTAGGTGCGGGCCATGCCGGTTGTGAGGCTGCTAATGCCGCAGCTAAGATGGGTAGTAAGGTTCTCTTACTCACTATGAACATGAATACAATCGCCCAAATGAGTTGTAATCCAGCAATGGGTGGTGTGGCAAAAGGACAAATCGTGCGGGAAATAGACGCATTAGGTGGTGGCTCTGGAATTGTAAGTGATAAAAGCGCCATACAATTTAGAATGCTTAATATGTCTAAGGGTCCAGCAATGTGGTCTCCACGCACTCAAAATGATCGCATGATGTTTTCTTGGGAGTGGCGTCTGTTGCTTGAACAAAATGCCAATGTTGATTTTTGGCAAGACATGTGTGTTGGCGTAATCGTAGAAGAAGGCAAAGTTATAGGAGTAAAAACATCGCTCGATATTGATGTTTTTGCGGATGCCGTGGTTTTAACAAATGGAACATTTTTAAATGGACTCATTCACCTTGGTGAAAAACAATTTGGTGGAGGGCGCGCAGCAGAAAAAGCATCTACCGGAATAACAGAAAATTTGATTGAGCTTGGTTTTGTAGCTGGTAGAATGAAGACAGGGACGCCCCCAAGAGTAGATGGTCGATCCTTGGATTATACTAAAATGGAACTTCAAGCCGGCGATGAAAATCCTTCAAAATTTAGTTATTCGAATAATCCGGCATTAACGAAACAAGTACCGTGCTATATTACTTATACCAATACAGCAACACACGAGATGCTGAAAACCGGTTTTGATCGATCTCCGATGTTTAATGGCTCAATTAAAAGTACAGGCCCAAGATATTGCCCGAGCATTGAAGATAAAATTAATCGCTTTGCAGACCGAGATAGGCACCAAATATTTGTAGAACCAGAGGGGTGGGACACCGTTGAAATTTATGTGAATGGATTTAGTACTTCTTTGCCTGAAGATGTCCAATTAGCCGCTTTAAAAACCATTCCTGGTTTTGAAAATGTAAAAATGTTTCGTCCTGGATATGCCATTGAATACGATTACTTCCCCCCTACTCAGCTAAAACACACCCTTGAGACAAAGCTAATCGAGGGATTATACTTTGCTGGACAAATTAACGGTACTACAGGATATGAAGAAGCGGCTTGCCAAGGATTAATGGCAGGAATAAACGCACATTTAAAATTACAAGGTAAGGATCCTTTTATCCTTTCCCGAAGTGATGCGTATATTGGAGTCTTAATAGATGATTTAATTACGAAAGGAACGGATGAGCCGTATCGCATGTTCACAAGCCGAGCGGAATTCCGAATTCTATTGCGACAAGATAATGCTGATGAACGACTAACAGCTTTGGGGCATGCTCTAGGTCTTGCGGATGATGCGCGTTTAGAAAAAGTTCATTATAAAATTCAACAAACGAATTGGTTAAAAAAGGAGTTGAGAAAGATTGGTATTACTCCTGAACAAGTAAATCCTTTGTTAATTGAAAATGATTCAGCGCCCATAACTCAGCAAATGAAAATAACAAGTGTGTTGACACGACCACACATTAGTTTGTCTGAATTGCTGAGTGTTTGTCCAGAAGCAAATGATGCCGCTGTAAAGGCTAGTGAAAATGATGCAGATGTGTTGGTTCAAACAGAGATACAATTGAAGTATGAAGGATACATCGAAAGAGAAAAAGAACAAGCGAATAAATTAGCTCGTTTGGAAGACTTGGTTATTCCAGATTCGGTGAATTACGACGAAATGAAAAGTGTTTCAATAGAAGCCAAAGAAAAGTTGAATAAAATTAAGCCCAGAACGATTGGACAAGCATCACGTGTTTCAGGCGTTTCACCAAGTGATATTTCTGTGTTATTGATCCATTTGGGCCGATAAAATCAATTTTAAGACTTTTTAAACACACTTCTTGCTTGTTGGTTTGGAATTTATAGCGACACCAAGAGATGTGTTGTTAGCGCCCATTTATGAGCCTCAATTATTGTTGTTTATTCAAAAAAACGGGAGTTTTAAAATTTTCGAGAATCATAATTCAAAAGTCTGGTAGCGCCACGATGACAATATTGTTTACATTTGAAAAAACACGTGGTCACCATGAAGGGTAAAGTTTATTTTATTGACACTGTTCATTCTATTTTGGAAGAGCGTTTAAATACGTTCGGATTTGAGTGTGTAGATTTGACAAAAACACCAACTGCTGATCTTGTAATGAATATGAAGGATGCAGTAGGATTGGTTATACGATCAAGATTGACGCTTTCTGAAGCTGTTTTATCTCAATTGCTTGATTTACAGTTTATTGCAAGGTCTGGATCCGGATTAGAGAATATAGACATCACCTATTGTAAGGATCGAAACATTCAATTATATAATTCTCCGGAAGGTAATCGAAACGCAGTTGCTGAACATGGTTTAGGAATGTTGTTGTCTTTGTTTAATAATATTTCGAAATCGAACCAAGAAATTCGTTTGGGAATTTGGAATCGAGAAGGAAACAGAGGGGTTGAGTTAGATGGTAAAACAGTCGGGATAATTGGTTTTGGAAATAACGGTGCTGCTTTTGCGAAAAAGCTTCGCGGTTTTGATGTGAAAGTCATGGTCTATGACAAATATAAAACCGGTTTCGGTGATCACTATGTTCAGGAATGTACATTACAGGCAATCCAAGAACAAGCGGATGTTATCAGTTTTCACATTCCCCAAAACAAAGAAACCATTCATTTTTTCAATGATGAATTCCTTCATAAATGCAATAAAAGCTTTTACCTCATGAATTTATCAAGGGGTAAAATAGTAGACACAACGACACTTGTAGATGGACTAAAGTCTGGAAAGATAAAAGGTGCTTGCTTAGACGTTTTGGAATATGAAAGGGCTAGTTTCGAGTCTTTTTTCGATCAAGAGCATTCTGAAGAATTTGCTTATTTACTGCAGTCAGAAAAGGTGTTGTTGAGTCCGCATGTTGCTGGATGGACGACAGAAAGTTATTTTAAATTGAGTAATGTCCTTGCGGATAAAATCATTGAAAATTACACTATTTAGATTTCTTCGTCCCAGTCTTCCATAAATTTATCTAATTCGCGACGGTCTTTTTTCGTGGGCTTTCCATCTGTTTCACGATAAGCTTTTTGTGCAAGTTGATATTGTTTGAATTTAAGGATTTCTTCTTCGGTGGTTTGGTCTTCTATAAACGTTGGAATTAGTGCAGCTCCAAGCCTTTTATCCAGCAAAACAAGCACTTTGTAGTTGAATGTCGCGCTGTGTTTTTGAACCCCGATAACATCGTTGACTTTTATTTCTTTGGACGACTTTACATCTTGACCGTTGAGTCTAATTTTTCCTTTTGATATGAGTTCGCTTGCTTGAGAGCGTGTTTTTGCGAGTCGAACACACCATAAGTATTTGTCAAATCGGATTTTCATTCCTTATTTTTTTTGGTAAACTAGCGTAAACAAGTTCATAGGAATGGTCAATTAAATCTACTAATAACTGATCCGAAACGTCATCATTCAAGTACACCGAGTTCCAATGTGTTTTATTCATATGAAAACCAGGTTGAATACCATGAAAGGATTCTCTTAATTCAATGGATTTTTCTGGGTCACATTTGAGGTTTATGGCATCAAAATCGTCCACATCCACCAATGCAAACATTTTACCAAAAACCTTAAAAACAAGTGTTTTTTGATCAAATGGAAACCCCTCTGTTACACCAATTTTACCAATGCAATGATTTCTTAAATCATCTAAAAACATGACTTAGTGAATGGCAGGAGCTTGGTCGTAATGCCCTAGGTTGTACAACATCTTTGTGTGATCTGCTAATGCGCCGTAAAATGTTTTGTAAGAGTGGTAAGGAAGATTAAACTCCTCCGCTGTAGACTTGACAATTTCAGCTAATTTACTGTAGTGAACGTGACAAATATTTGGAAATAAATGATGCTCAACTTGGAAGTTTAATCCACCAACATACCAAGAGAAAATCTTCGCTTTTGGAGCGAAATCAGCCGTATTGTATAATTGATTTACTGCCCAATCTGCTTCAATATTCCCAGATTCATCTGGCATTGGGTAATTCGATGATGGAACGACATGTGCGGGTTGAAAGATAATCGAAAGGATAAACCCAGCGATAAAATGCATCACAATGAATCCAAGAAGTGTAAGTGACCAAGATGCAGGACTAAACAAGAAAGGACAAACGATAAACAATCCAACGTAAATTATTTTAAATAAAATAATAAATGTCATGTGACGTGCATATGTCGTTCCTTGTGTTTTAATTAGGTCTTTTTCTTTGTAGCGTTTCGCCTGTTTGAAGTCTTTCGTAGAAAACCACATCATGGTCATCATTCCGTAGAAAAACCACGCATACAAGTGTTGAAATTTGTGTTGAGCGTAACGTTTTTTGTGTGGTGTAAACCTAAGTAGTTTTGATGGTGGATCAATATCCTCGTCTAAGTGTGTGATGTTTGTATACGTATGGTGTAAAACATTGTGTTGAATTTTCCAATTCACAGCACTTCCTCCAAGCAAAATTAACACGTTACCTATTGCTTTGTTTATTGTTTCATTTCGTGAATAAGCCCCATGATTTGCATCGTGCATGATCGAAAGACCACATCCCGCCATTCCAACACCCATTCCAATCCAACAAAGGAAATAAACCCATGAGTTCAAACCGGCAACAAATAAAAACCCGAAAGGGACAAGGTAAATGGCCAACATGGCGATTGTTTTAATCACCATTGTGGCATTTGCATGACGGGTAATGTTATTTTCTTTAAAGTAATTATTTACTCTAGTTCTCAATGTTTTGTAGAATTCTACGTTTGTTTCTTTCGAAAAAGAAACGGTTTGGTGATTCATACGAATAGTTTAGGGTACAAATTTACTAATAAAGTTCTTACTTTACTCTTAACAATTTTCGCGACAAAGTGTTTAGCATATATTCCAATCATAAAGAATTTAAATCAAACCCTGTAGCGAACAAAATTTGTAGTAGTGTGATTTTGCTGAAAGTAGTTCCTCATGGCTGCCTTTTTCAACAATTTCACCTTTCGATAAAACAATAATTTCGTCTGCGTTTTTTATCGTGCTCAAGCGATGAGCAATCACAAATGACGTTCTACCTTGCATCAAGGTTTCCAAAGCATCTTGCACCAATTTTTCAGACTCTGTGTCGAGTGCAGAAGTCGCCTCGTCTAAAATGAGTACAGCAGGATCTTTGTATACTGCACGGGCAATGTTTAAGCGTTGTTTTTGTCCGCCAGAAAGTTTGTTCCCGCGCTCTCCTATCACGGTTTCATACCCATTTTCTAATTCTGAAATAAATGAATGAGCGTTGGCTACTTTTGCCGCATGAAGTACTTTTTCCATATCCGGTTTCTCATCACCAAAAGCAATGTTTTCTGTTACACTCACATTGAATAAAATGGATTCTTGAGAAACAATACCGGTTAGGTCTCTTAAGTCATGAATTTTCAGATCGCGAATATCGAGCCCATCCACTAAAATCCGTCCTTCCGAGACATCGTAAAAACGAGATAATAAATCCATTAGTGTTGATTTCCCACTTCCTGATTCTCCAACGATTGCTACAGCGGATCCCTTTTTTACCTCCCAACTTACATTTTTTAGAACGGGTTCTTGTCCATATTTGAATCCAACTTGATCGAACACAATTGAGGTATTAAACTGATTGAGTGATTGAGCAGTTTCTTTTTCTAAAATTTTCTCATCACTTTGTAAAATCTCATTGATGCGATCCAAGGAAACCTTTCCTTTATTGATGACAGCAATTCCACTTGATACCGCTTGAATTGGACGCAGTAATTGGGAGAAAACAACGATGAATGTAATAAACAATTCACCGGTTAATGCATGTCCATCCTGATTCCCATCTAATATTTGTTTTCCGCCAAACCAAACTAAACACATCATGACACCTGCCCCAATCGTCTCGTTTAATAAAGATGAAACGTCTTTTTTTCTAATGGTTTTAGTAGTTAATTTTTGGTGTCGCAGATTCAAGCCTTGAAACACGCCAGACATGAAATTCAAGGCGTTAAATGATTTAATAATTCTAACCCCGCTTAAACTCTCATCGAAAGAAGAAGTTAATAAACCAAGTTGCTCTTGACCTTGTTTTGCTGTTCGTTTTAAACTTTTTCCAACAGTGGAAATAACAAATGCTGAAATAGGCAACAAGAAAAAGGAAACAACAGTCAGTTCTGCACTAATAAACATTAAAGTACCAACATGAATAAATATGGAAATGGGATCTCTAAAGACCAGTTCCAAAGTACAAACAACAGCGTTTTCAACTTCTCCAACATCATGTCCCATTCTCGTCAGTAAGTCTCCTTTTCGTTCGTTGGCATGGAATCCTAGTGGAAGCCGAATGGCTTTTTCATAAAGTAGATTGCGAATGTCCCGAACCACTCTTGCGCGTAATTCGGATTGAAACCATACAGCAAAATAACGCGATAAATTCTTAAAGAAGAATGCACCAAAAACCATCAAACAAACCGTAATTAAAGCACGCTTTGGATCAGAAACAACCATGTGATGCATTTCGTAGTTGTATAAATCCGCCCAATAGGATGGTAGTTTTCCCAAATCACCTGAATAATGTGGTGGAACTACGGTTGTTTTTAATTCCTTAGCGCTAAAAATAAGCTGTAAAAACGGAATAAATAAAACAAGTGAAAGGAGGTTAAAAAGTGTAAACAATAAATTACCAATGATCGTCAATAATGCGAGCAGGCGGTATTTGAATGCAAAGTGAAAAATTTGCCAAAAGGTTCTCATGGAACAAAGATACGCAATCCTTTTTCTCCAAACATAATGAAGCTTTACACCATGATTATTTATGTACTTTTGTTCATCTGGACAGATTTATGACCAATTCAAGAAAATTTAGCGTTTCGGTTGTTATTCCGAATTACAATGGTCAACACCTCTTGGTCGACACGATTAAGTCTGCCTATGAAGCGCTAGTATCCAGTGATATCAACGATTTTGAAATAATTGTTTCAGATGATGGCTCTACTGATGAGTCTATGAGTTTGGTCGGTAGTCTTTTCCCAGATGTTGTACTTTTAAAAAATCAAGTCAACACGGGTTTTGCTGGAAACATGAATAGGGGAATAAATCAGGCAAATAAGGACCTTGTTTGTTTTTTGAATTCCGATGTTCATTTAACTCGTGCTTATTTTATTTCTCAGTTACCACTATTTGAAGATCAACAAACTTTCGGGGTAATGGGTGCAATTTTTGACAAGGAAACAAAGGTGGCTCAAGATGGCGCCAAAATTGCGCGTATTCATTTATTGCGCATCGATAGTAATAAGAATAATTTCACAAAGTCGGATGTATTACCAACCTTGTTTTTATCAGGCGCAAATGCTTTAGTCCGAAGAGAATACCTTACTCAATTAGGTGGTTTTTGTGAACTGTTTAATCCATATTATTCAGAAGATGTCGATTTGGGAATCCAAGCTTGGCGCAGTGGATGGAAACTTTATTTTCAGCCTTTGGCAATCTGTTATCACGCGCAGTCTTCGACTATTAAAAAGTTGCCGAATAACAAGGTAAGGATGATAGCAAAGAGAAATAAGCATTTCGTCCACTTTTTACACCTCCCCCCGGTGTTAAATTGGATTTATTTAATAATGATTCTTTTTAATTCTTTGGGACAACTTCTCGCGGGAAACACTCTTCATATGAAATGCTTTATGGCTGTTGTTAAGCAGTTGAAAAAACTCCAAAAGGAGCGAAAAAGTAGACTTAAACGATCAAAAGGGAAAACGTTTTTGAGCATTTTATCGGTGAAACAAGTGATTGGTGACATGACACATATCAACTCAAAAGATGTAGTTCCTTCTTAATTTCATAACTTTGACGCATGAGTTCAATACGACAAAATAAAATCGAAGCTGTAATTCAAGCTGAATTATCTACCTTTTTTCAACGAAACGCTGGGGAAATCTGTTTAGGCTCCATGGTAACTGTAACAGTGGTGAGAGTCACTTCTGACTTATCTCTTGCGCGTTGTTTCTTAAGTGTTTTTGCAGGACCAGACAAAAATGTGGTATTGGAAAATATCCGAGCTAATCAAGGAAAAATTAGACGTGAAGTTGGAAATCGCTTGAAAAACTTGCGTAAAATTCCAGATTTGGTTTTTCACATTGATGATTCATTGGATTATGCTATGAAAATTGATGAGTTACTGAAAAAGAAGTGATAAACACCTCATTATACATAGCAAAAAGGTATTTGTGGTCGAAGGGAAAGCGAAACATCGTTACGCTTATAAGTAGAATCTCTCTTTTTGGTGTAATGATCATTACGGCAGCACTGGTTGTTCTGCTATCCGCATTTAATGGAATCGAGAAGATGATCGAACAACTATATAGTGAGTTCGACCCGCCAATTACCATTCAGCATACACAACGAAAAACCTTTTTTGAAAACGAACTTGATTTTCAAAAAATCAAATCCATACCAGGAATAAAACGTGTTTCCAGACAAATTGAAGAAATCATCGTCATCAGAAATGATCAGAAATGGATTAACGCAAAACTGTATGGAGTTGAGAAATCTTTTCTTTCGGATTGTCATATTCAAAAACACTTATTGAGTGGAATAGGAGAAAACGCCTATCTAGATGGAAAATTTGCTTTTGTTGGAGCAGAATTAATGCAAAATTTAAAAGTCAGTATTGGAACAACTAATTCAGACGAAATTCTAATTTACGCCCCAAAGCGAAATGTTAAAATAAGACTTGGGAAAACACCTTTTCATTCAGCACGTTTGTCTGTTGATGGCGCGGTTAATTTCAATCAAGAAGTAAATGCAAGCGCATTCATGTGGGATTATAAATCTGCTTCAGAACTTCTCGGCTACGATCAAGAAATGAGTAAATTGTACATTTCGTTAAATGACGGCTTCGATCCTCAAGCGGTGAAAGAACAAATTCAAAAAGTAATTAAAAACCCTGCGTTTAGTGTTCGTACGAATTTAGAAAAGAATGAATTAATTTTTAAAACCAGTAAATCTGAACGACTCGTTGTATTCATTATTTTGTTATTCGTTTTTGTCCTCGCCGCTTTTAATCTTGTGGCTTCATTAACAATGCTTTACGTCGAGAAAAAGGAAAGTGTTCAATTGTTAAGCGCTATTGGAATGCGCAATAAAGATATTTTTAGCATCTTTTTTTATGAGGGATTATTGATCTCTGGCACCGGTGTTTTCCTCGGTTTAATTTTAGGATATCTTGTTTGTTTCCTTCAGATGAGCATTGAATTTTTAGTCATACCAGGGGCAAATATTCCATTTCCAATTGTTTTCTCTTTGGGTGATTTCTTCTTAATTCTTGGGTCTGTTTCTTTACTGAGTTTTATCTTTTCATATTTCCCTGTTCGCTTCCTTGTGAGAAATAGCTAAAACAATCTTCAATAATATTCTCGTAAATTCAAATAAAATCGTGTATATTTGCGCCCGAATTCAAAAAGGCTTATAATGTCATCAGTAAAAGGAAAAATCTCACAAGTTATCGGTCCAGTAGTGGACGTTCGATTTGAGCGTGGAACAGTGTTGCCAAACATTTATGACGCACTAGAAGTGCGCAAGGCAGATGGTACTCGCGTTGTTTTAGAAGTTCAATCACATGTTGGCGAAAACGCTATTCGTGCGATTTCCATGGACTCAACCGATGGTTTTACACGAGGAATGGAAGTAATTGCAACAGGTGTTCCAATTAAAGTGCCAACCGGAGATAAAATCAAAGGTCGTTTATTCAACGTTGTTGGTGAAGCAATCGATGGAATCAACGTAGTTGATAACTCTGATGGATTACCGATTCACCGTGAGGCACCGAAATTTGACCAATTGTCAACAGCTACAGAGATTCTATTTACAGGAATCAAAGTAATCGATTTGATCGAACCATATGCAAAAGGAGGAAAAATTGGATTATTTGGTGGAGCTGGAGTAGGAAAAACTGTATTGATTCAGGAATTAATTAATAACATCGCGAAAGGACACGGAGGTTTATCTGTATTCGCTGGTGTTGGTGAGCGTACCCGTGAAGGGAATGACTTACTTCGTGAGATGTTAGAGTCAGGAATCATCAAATATGGTGAAGACTTTATGCATTCAATGGAAGCAGGTGGATGGGATTTAACGAAAATCGACCTAGAAGAAATGAAAGAATCCAAAGCGACATTCGTATTTGGACAAATGAATGAGCCTCCAGGAGCAAGAGCACGTGTTGCATTGTCTGGATTGACCATTGC
>CANHMH010000035.1 GCA_947461635.1 Flavobacteriales bacterium
GGATTGATTAATTGGGATTTGGTTATAAAAGAAAATCAAGTGAATTCCCTTTTTGGCACACCGAATACAGATCCAATTTACCATCCAACGGAAATAAAATCGAGTCAAATATTATTAGCAAGTATAAACAATCACTTCTGGGCTGGATACTTGAGTCAATTCAATTATAACTACTCTAAAAAACTAGAGTTTTCCGGTGGAATTGATTTCCGTTATTACCAGGGGTCTCACTACCAGGTAATTACAAACTTATTAGGAGGTGACTATTTTGTGAGTACCGCAGATAAAAACGATGCGGATCCTATGCAACGTGTGGGTGACAAAATTGCAAAAAATGCATTTAACGCAGATCGCGATGGAATTGTACAGTGGACCGGTGCTTTTGGACAAATGGAATATACTGGAAAGAAGTTGTCTTACTTTGTTAACGTATCCGGGATTTTAAATGGATATAAAGGAGTTGATCGTTTCCAAAAACGAGTTCTCGATTTAGGAGATACCGTTTTGAGAATTGGCGCATTGGATACAATTACCTACAACGGAACAACGTATGATGCGAGCAATAAAGATCTGAAGTATTACGCGACAAACTGGAAATTCCTCCCTGGATTTACCTTTAAATCGGGATTGAGCTACCAAGTACAGAAAAATGCAACGGCTTATGTCAATGTTGGATTTCTAAACCGTACACCACAATTCTCGAATGTCATCGATAACAATACCAATAGTTTCTTCGGTGAAATCGTCAATGAAAAGATTCTATCAGCGGAAGGAGGATACAACTATGCGAAAGAGAAATTTGGATTTAATCTAAACGCTTACGCCACCAATTGGAAAAACAAACCTTTTCCTTACGGTGTAGCTGTTCCTGACCCAAATGACCCCACCGAATTTATTCGCATTAACATTAATGGAATGGATGCTGTCCACCTAGGTGGAGAATTTGACGCCGCGTTCAAATTTTCCAAGAAACTATCTGGGGATATCATGGTATCCGTTGGACAATGGTATTGGAATTCATCCAAAACAGTGTTTATTCCTCAATATGATTCACTCGAATTTACTTTCGACGCGAAAGGAGTGCATGTCGGTGATGCAGCTCAAACCGCAATGGCCGCAGCCTTGAGGTATGAACCCATAAAAAATGGATACATTAAGTTGCAACTTCAGTATTTTGATCGCTATTATGCAAACTTTGATCCATTCTCCCTGCAGGGAGTAAATGGTGGAAGAGATTCTTGGAAAATGCCATCGTATGCTTTATTGAACGTTTTCGCAGGATATAAATTACCGTTCAAAACATTCTCGTTATTAACAACAGCTACCATCACAAACGCTTTAAATACCACGTATATATCAGACGCAACAAACAACGCAAATGATATTTATAACACCTTCGATGCTCAATCTGCGAGCGTAATGTTTGGAGGTGGATTTCGCTTTAATGTTTCACTCGCAATTCAATTTTAATTATGACAAAAGGAATACTTAGTGCCTTAGCCTTTTTCGCTGTATTCAGTGTAAAAGCTCAAACCATTTCCCAAGTGAGAAATCTTGGAATTGGTCAAACAGTTACTGTTACAGGCGTTGCCACGAATGGCAGCGAACTTGGAAACATTCGTTATATACAAGATGGTACTGCCGGTATTGCTTGTTACGGATCTATCGTTTCATCCGTTCAACGTGGAGACTCTATCACAGCAACAGGGGTTTTATTTGACTTCAGTGGTTTATTGGAATTATCCCCAACATCGAATGTGATCAACCATGGTCCAGGTGTTTTACCTCTAGCCCAAATTATTCCATTTTCGAGCGCGAATGAGTCTTTAGAGGCACAGTTAGTGCGTTTTGATAATGTGACATTTGTACAGACTGGGAACTTCGCTACGGGAAACAGTACAGTGCAAGTAATTGCCGGAACAACCACGTTTGATGTCCGAATCAATGGATCAACAAACATTGACGGTACAGCGATTCCAACTGGACCAATATCCATCGTTGGTGAATTAGGACAGTTTAATGCAAACTATCAAATCATACCAAGAAATTTATTAGACATTTTCCCTTACGTTGCTCCAGCAAGAGAGATTAATGTAAAAGTAAACGGGACTACAGTTTTAAACAACGATACGTATATCGTAGGAACAAGCGCTACAACGAATGTGACCATCGAGAATACAGGAGTTTCAGCTTTAACACTTTCTGGTGTAACTTTTACAGGTGCAAATGCCGCTGAATTCGGAATTAACTTAACAACAGGAACAGTCGCTGGATTAGGAAGTAATAATTACTCTTTGACATTCACTCCAACAGGAACAGGAACGCGCACTGCAACTATATCCATAGCCAACAATGACAGCGATGAGAATCCATACATCATCAACCTATACGCAATTGGAACAAACAACTTGGCTACTGAGCCAACTACGAATCCATCTAACTTAACTTTCCCATTAGTGAAAGCTTATACCGTTGGTGGACAATACAACGCTGGAACAAATGCGGAAAATTACATTGTACTTTGGAAAAATGGTGCTGCAGTAACTGGAATGCCTACTGATGGAACGAGCTACAAAAGAGGAGATGTTGTTGGAGATGCACGTGTGGCATACATAGGAAGTGGTACTGGATTCACTCCACGTGGAATCATCGCCAATCAAAACTATTATTTCACTGTGTACGCATTTAATGGTCCGGCTGGATTCGAGAATTACAAAACTACAAACCCCGCAACCGGAAACGTAACAAGTCAAGGTGAACAAATTGGAAATTACTATGCTGGAATCAATTCTGGATCAACATCTTTTTTAAGTGACTTGAGTGCCTTGATCAATCCACACACAGTTGTTTCATACTTCAATTACAAAACTACAGTAATGAATCAATTTGAAATTCGCGACACAACAAACGGTCAATCTTATGTAACATGTGTCTATTCTGGAGAACGAAAAGTATTTGACGAACCATTTGATTGGACAGCACAAGGATATTCACGTGAGCACTCTTATTGCCACTCTTGGATGCCAACATTTCCATGTGACAATCCAGAGCAACCTGAATACAGTGACCAACACAACTTATGGCCAACGAACTTGCAACAAGCGAACACACCAAGAAGTAACCTTCCTTTAATGGATATCGACGGAAACGTTGTCTTTTCTTACTTGGAAGGAAGTGTTGGATACAGTGGTAATCAATTGGTTTATGAACCACGTGCAGCTCAAAAAGGAAATGCAGCTCGTTCTATTTTCTACATGGCAACTGCATACAATACTCAAGGGGGAAACAACTGGCAAATCCCAGCAAATCAAAGTCAAGAGTCATTGAAAACATGGCACTACAACGACTTACCTGATAATTACGAAATCGCTAGAAACGAATTCATTTTCAGCAAACAAGCAAATAGAAATCCTTATGTGGATTCTGTGAATTTTGCTTGTCACGTTAACTTTGCAAACATGTCTTATTTAGTATGTGATGCTGGGATCGAAGAGAAATTAGCTGCTAACTTCTCTGTATTCCCAGTTCCTACTTCAGAAAAATTGTTTGCTCAAGTAAACGGCCTAGAAATCGTTGAATATACAATTACAGACATGCAAGGAAGGGTGATTAAATCATCTTCTAATGTTCAAGTTCCTGTTTTGGAAATTGGAACAAGTGAATTCAAATCAGGAATGTACATCCTACATGTTGGTACAACTTTCGGTCAAGTTCAACGAGAATTTATCATCGAGTGATAAAAAGAAACAGCATACTTTTTTTGATTGGAGCAAGCCTTATGGCTTGCTCTTCTCATTTGGTCGTATTACCGACTAGTGGGAAAACAGCCATTCTTGAGAATAATCCAGATCAATCGGCCATAAATGAAGTGATTCAACCCTACAAAGACTCCGTTGAAAAAGCCATGAGTGTCGTATTGGCAACTGCACCTGTAGATTTCGAAAGTGGTAGGCCAAATAGCTTACTTGGAAATTGGACCGCTGACGCACTATTTGCAAATCAAACACGGACAGTAAGATTCAGTGAACCGGTTTTCTCCTTATTGAGTGTTGGTGGATTAAGGGCCGCTATCGGAAAAGGAAACGTTACGCGTGGGGATATCTTTCGACTCATGCCCTTCGACAACCAAGTCGTGTGGATGCGCATGCCGATTGCAAGTTTAACGAAAATCGAAGCTTATCTGATGCAATCTGGAGGTGAACCGATTTCAAATGCGCAGCTTATCCAAGGAAAACTTGTGCTAAACGGAATTCAAGAAAACACGACACACTTTTGGGTGATTACCAGTGATTACTTAGCAAATGGTGGAGACCGCATGGACTTTTTTCTCGATGCCATTGAACGACAAGTAAAACCTCAGCTTTTACGAGATATCTTTATATCAGAATGTCAATTTCAGGGAGAACTCATTGCTTCACCTGAAAAACGGATCCAACTAAAATGAAAAGACGTAATTTCTTAAAAACAAGTATTCTTGGTTCCAGTGCGATTGTGCTGCTTTCCTCCTTTCGTTTGAATCGATCATTTCAGGCGTTGAAAGAAAAGAAATTGGTCATTTTACACACGAACGATACGCATTCGCAAATTGAACCATTTCCTGCTAATCATCCAAAGTACCCAAATAAAGGCGGTGTGGCTCGTCGTGCGAAACTCATCGATGACATCAGAGCAAATGAAGAACACGTTTTACTATTGGACTCTGGAGACATTTTTCAAGGAACACCTTACTTCAACCTTTTCCACGGTGAATTGGAAATGAAACTCATGAGCGCCATGAAGTATGATGCCGCGACGATGGGGAATCATGACTTCGACATAGGTTTAGATGGTTTTTTGAAAGCGAAACAATTCGCCAATTTTCCATTTTTATGTGCGAATTATGATTTTTCAAAAACCATTTTAAAGGATCAAACCAAACCGTACCACATTTTTCGTAAAGCGGGATTAAAAATTGGTGTTTTTGGCATTGGCATTCAACTAAAAGGACTTGTTTCAACTGATAATTATGGTGCCACCGTTTATTTAGATCCGATTGAAACAGCCAATCACATTGCGCAAGAATTACACAAAAAAGGCTGTGATTTCATCATTTGTTTATCACATTTAGGTTATAGCTATACAGAGACGTCGAAACCTAGTGATGTCAAATTAGCGGCGGAAAACGAGCACATCGATTTAATTCTTGGGGGACACACCCATACCTTTATGGATGCACCAGCCACTTTTGAAAATAAAGGAGGCAAGAAAACGATTGTCCATCAAGTAGGATTTGGTGGTATCTTTTTAGGGAGAATCGACGTCAGCGCAACTCATGTTTCCTGCTGTAAACACAGCATCGAATAATCGTGTATCTTTAGCACATGAAAGTATGGACGGTCTTATTGTTGATAGCCTTTTTTTCTTGTACAAAGGAGGTGAACATTGATATACCCGGATACCAAAACCAATTAGTTGTTGATGGAATCATTGAAACAGGAGGAAATCCAATTGTGCTGCTTTCTCAAAGTGCCAATATTTATGAAACCAGCGATCTTGCGGCATATATTTCTAGATTTGTATACGATGCGAATCTTTCTGTAATCCATGGGAATGATACCTTTCCATTAACACTTTTTACCATTCCTGAACTTCCTATAGAAAGTCAAAAAAAAGTGGCGGAAATGCTACGCTTGGATTGGAACGAAGCATTACTTCTCCCAATCAAAGTGTATAGTTCAACCGTGCTCATTGCGGAAGCTAGCCAAGCATATACCTTGAAAATTAGTCATCAAGGTAAAACGTACCAAGGGACAACCTACTTACCGACTCCGACTCCATTAGATACCATTTACTGGAAACCGGAAACAAATCAGTATGGCTATTCATGGGCAAAATTGAGTGATCCCGCTCAACAATTTGATGCGTACAAATGGGAAGTGAAACGCTTAAATATATTAAACGGTGAGCCAATCGACGATATCTACAAAAGAGGCTTTGGCGGATTCTTTTCTGATCAGTTTTTTAATGGTCAAACCATCGAATTTTACTATGAAAACCCATTAAAACGAAAGGACACAACTCATTTAAAGGAATTCAAAAGAATGTACCGTTTAGGAGATTCCGTGGTCGTAAAGTTTTCAAAAATGGATCAACAAGTCTTTTCTTTCTACAACAAAAAATACGCGCAACTGAACTCCGCTGCTAATCCATTTTCGACGCCCATTAATGTTCCTTCTAATATACCAGGACTTCTAGGCGTTTGGGCAGGATTCTCGCCATGTTATGATACGCTATATTGCGTGGAGTGAAAAACATCCGTTTTTCGAACAAACTTACAATGTGGTTGTTTCAAACCATGTATTCTAAATATTTAACATGAAATCTTTCATTTTTACAATTGTTCTATTTATTGTCGGAACGAGTCATTCACAAACCGTTGTTGGTGGAGGTATTTACGCAAACACCACGTGGACCGCAGCCAATAGTCCTTATTTATTAACACAGTCCTTGGTGATTTTCCCCGGGAAAACACTAACGATTGAACCAGGCACAACCGTTGTAGTAACTGCGGATCAAAGTTTCAATACTGGAAATTTCATTTATTTAGAAGTGCGCGGAACCTTGAATGCCATTGGAACGACAAGTAGTCCGATCACCTTTACATCAACGATTCCTACAAATGAGTCAAATTGGTTGGGTATCCGCATCAAAGGGAGTCAAGGTGGACTCGTGGAAATGGACCATTTCAAGTTGACCAATTCCTTCTACGGTTTGCATAACGATATTGCAGAACCCGGAGTTAGCTATACTTTCAATGGCTGTGAATTTAAAAATAACCAATACGCAGTTCAGTTCAATGCGGACATGATATATACGAATTGTTTATTTGAAGAGAATGGTGTTGGAAACGCAGCACAAATTTCCTATGGCACCTTAACAGCCTCCAATTGTCAATTTCTGAATAACTTCTGCTCTTTCACCTGGTCGAATTACATCAACGTTTCGAATTGTAATTTTGTCGGAAATGAAAACAACATCATTGGTTCTCCTGGTTTAATTACAGATTGTACCTTCAGCAATAACACGAATGCTGTGACGGAAGCAAATAGCAATACCATTGTAAATTGTAGCTTTGAAAACAATCAAATCGCAATTGATGCATCAGGTTCCATGACCATTAACAACTGTTTTTTTCAAGGAAATGGAACGGCGATGCGCATGGGAGATAACAGCATCATTACAAACAATCAAATATTGAATAACGACAAAGGAATCGTTATTACCGGATGGTCACCAAACTCAATGAATATTACGGACAACATTATTTGCAATAACAACTTGTACAATTTGGAAAATGGTACAGATAAAAATTTCGATGTGAACGCTAATTGCTTCTGTTCTTCGGATTCAACATACATCGAAGGATTGATTTACGATGGATACGACGACATCACACGTGGACTTGTCAACTATGCTATTTATGACGATTCATGTCAAAATGTATTGGAATACGTCGTTAAAATCGACCTGGGTGGATCAGCGAATATCGAAGCAATATCAGTGCCTGAATTCCAAGCATTTTTAATGTCGGCGAATGAATTGAAATGCATCACTGAAACAAATCAAGTCGTTCACCTTTACGATGGAATGGGTAGGAAGATTTCCAGTTTTCCCCTAACGGAAGGAGAAAACATTTTCAAAATGGAAACTAGTCCAGGTATTCTCTTGCTCGTAGGAGAAAATGGAACGAAAACGCGAATAATACAACCATAAAAAGAGGAGTTTTTCTCCTCTTTCAATTGATAAGTTCTTCTTACATCCACTTGGATAAAAACTTGTTGTAATCCGTTCTTAATTCTGCAAAATTCTTTTCAAAGTAAGCGATGAAATCTGCTTCTGCTTCGTGGTTTTCAACTTTTCGGTGGTCTACGGCAATAGGATTCGCATTCACTTCCTTCACTAATCCTTGCTCATTCATTTTAATGGAATGTCCGAGTTCATCGATATTGTTTCGTTGAACAATAAATTGGTTTTGAAAATGTTCCACATCCTTTAGGAAATCTGTCGCGGTATTTTTACCTGTTACCTCATCCAGTCGTTCTTTCAGAATCGCGATTTCTTCTTTGTAAAAATCGAGTCTTTTTAACCAGTCTTGGTTCTCTAAATGTTGGTCGATGATATTTGCTTTTGTTGTCATGTGTTTTGTTTTTTACAAAGTTCGATCGATTATACCCGTAAAAACATGACGATAATCAATAAGTCTTATGATTTCTAGCATGAAAAATGTCAGGAAAAACTTTGAATTTGATGTATCTTTGCACAAAAATTAAGCTATGTCAGAAAAAGCCGTTCGCGTTCGTTTTGCACCTTCACCAACTGGACCATTACACATGGGTGGTGTGCGTACTGCATTATACAATTACCTTTTCGCTAAAAAACACAATGGTACTTTTTTGATTCGTATTGAAGATACCGATCAAACACGTTTTGTTCCTGGCGCACAAGAATACATCATGGATGCCTTGAATTGGTGTGGGATTATGCCAACGGAAGGTCCTGGCTTAGGAGGTGATTTTGGTCCTTATGTTCAATCCGAACGCAAAGAAATGTACCGTCCGTATGCAGAACAATTGGTGACGGAAGAGAAAGCGTACTATGCATTTGACACTGCTGAAGAACTTGATACGATGCGTGACCAAGCAAAAGCTATGGGTATGCCAAACTGGCAATATAACAGTGTGACACGTACTTCCTTGAAAAACTCTTTGACATTACCGCAAACCGAGGTGGAAAAGTTGTTAGCAGAAGGACATCCATACGTGATTCGCATGAAGATGCCACGTAATAGAGACATCCGTTTTCACGATTTAATTCGTGGATGGGTTGTCGTGAACACGAATAACTTAGACGATAAAGTTCTTTTCAAAAGCGACGGAATGCCGACATATCACTTGGCAAACATCGTGGATGACCATACTATGAACATTAGTCACGTAATTAGAGGAGAAGAATGGTTGCCCTCCGCCCCACTTCACGTATTGTTATATGAAGCATTTGGATGGGATTGTCCAGAGTTTGCACATTTGCCTTTGTTGTTGCGTCCGGATGGAAACGGAAAATTATCGAAACGAGATGGTGACCGCCTAGGATTCCCTGTTTTCCCTACAAACTGGACAACCGCAGAAGGAGAGTTGTATTCGGGATACCGTGAAAAAGGCTATTTACCTGAAGCTTTCATCAACATGTTGGCTTTACTTGGATGGAATCCAGGTACAACACAGGAAATCTTCAACCTAGATGAATTGTGTGAAGCATTTTCATTAGAACGTGTTTCAAAAGCTGGAGCTAAATTTGATCCTGACAAAACAAAATGGTTCCAACAACAATATTTGCGTGCATTAGATAATGATGTAATTGCGGCGCAACTAGACGAAATCGGTGGATTTGATATGCCCCTTGACCGTTTATCACAAATTTGTGGATTGATGAAAGAACGTGCAACATTTGCACAAGATATCCTAACGGAAGGTGCATACTTATTCAATCGCCCTTCCGAATTCGATAAGGATACCATTTTGAAAAAATGGAAAGATGAAACAAGGGGTTACATCCAAGATTGGAGTGCGATCGTTGCTGATATTTCAACGTTTAGCGCAGAAGAAATTGAAAAAGCATTTAAATCATTTTTAGAAGCGAAGCAAGTGGGCATCGGAGCCGTTTTATTACCCTATCGCCTCTGCGTAACCGGTGTTGGTGCGGGTCCAGGAATGTTTGATATCTCAGCATTCTTAGGAAAAGAAGAAGTCTTAACTAGGTTAGCATCGGGATTAACACACATTCAACAATTACGTGATGAAGCAAGTCATTGAGGTTAATGGAATTCAATTATATGCACATCATGGCTGTCTTCCGGAAGAAGCACTCATCGGTGGACATTACATTGTTGACATTGCTTTATTGACCGATTTTCAATCAGCTGCAGAAACAGATGAACTGAATCAAACAGTAGACTATGTCGCCATTAATCAAATTGTAAAAGAGGAAATGGCCATTCGATCTAAATTGATTGAACACGTCGGTGAACGCATGAATCTTCGCATTCGCAAAGAATTAAAAGGAATTGATCAACTGCGCGTGAAGATCACAAAACTAACTCCGCCCATCAATGGCGATGTTAAAAATGTAGCGATCATCATTAGTGACTTGGAAGTGTATTGAAAAACGAAATAAGCTTTTCGATAGCTCTTGCCCGGTGACTGAATTTATTTTTCTCATTCAGAGTCATTTCTGCAAAACTGCGCGTTTCCCCTTCTGGAATAAAAATGGGATCATAACCGAATCCTTCTGAACCTGTTTTTACTGAGGCAATCTGTCCCTTTACAATTCCTTCGAATTGATGTTTCACACCTTCCCAATACAAGGTGATGACTGTTTTGAATTGTGCTGAACGATCAGAACAACTTTCTAATTCTATCAACACTTTATTCATGTTGTCATTCGAATCGCGCTGTTCCCCAGCATAACGTGCTGAATGCACACCTGGACGTTTATCCAATGCCAAAATCTCTAATCCTGTGTCGTCGGCAAAGCAATTTTGCTCAAATTTATCGTGAACAAAACGCGCTTTAAACTGAGAATTCCCTTCAATAGTAGCTTCGTTTTCTGGTATTTCCTCTAAGTAATTTAGGTCTGATAAGGTCTTGATTTCAATCCTTGACGGAAGAATACTTTGAATTTCGTTTGCTTTGTGAGCGTTGTGACTGGCAAAAATAAGTTTCATGTGTTAAAAATAAGAAATGTATCCAATGTGTATTTTACCCGAGTTCAATTGAATGGGATTATTTAATTCAGAACCGAGTGCATAAGCCAAACGGAAAATACCCAAATTCGTTCCCGCTGAAATCCCAAATCCAAATCCATACGGATGATCCTTCACATAATTCACGGAAGTATTTTCATAAATTCCTTGGTTGAAAAAGGCAAATACAGCAGAATTCTGATCTAATAAAAAACGGTATTCGAAGCTTAACATCGCTTTTGTCGTGGCGAAGATGCTTTCCTCATTAAATCCACGCAAGGAATTTGTCCCACCAAAACGATACAATTCATTTTGATAAATACTTGGAGCATGATACGTATCAAATTCGACATGAGAAAGGAATGTCATTCTTCCACCGATTGGAATAAAATAGGACAAGATGGATTTTGCTTTCCAAATGGATGCCGAACTCTGTTCCATTCTTCGCTCCCCTAATTGTCCTTCGACTAAAATGGAATAGCCTTTTCGAGGGTTCGGAATGTAATCTAGTTTGCGTTGAAATAGAACCAAACCATAGCTGTTTGTTTTTAAACTGGCTAGTTTGGAGAACATGGGATTCGCATTCGTTTGTGAAATGATGGATGAATTCACGAAATAATAATTTGCGCGAAGCTGCCAACCATTTTGAAATTGAAACTGAATGCCTAAAGAAGATTTAACATCCAAAAAACTAGAATCCCGCTTGTACAACTGAAAATCACCTATGACGCCAAAAGGAGACTTAAACAAAAAGGGGATAATTAAATTACTTTGTAGTGCTTGTGTTTTTGGTTGAATACTCCTCCAGGAAAATTGAAAGGATTCATTGTGCTTGACCGAGTTAATCAGTTTTAGCTGCATATCTCCTGTGAATGTCAATACATTGGTGACAGGATTTGGTTGAAATCCAATGATTCCTTGAGCGGAACTTGCTTTCACTCGTTCGAGGTATACAAAAAGTTCAGCACCTTTGTTGGTAAAAAGAACTTCACTTTTTTTCTTCAAAGCAAAGATTCCAGATTGCATTACACGTTGTTCTATGGTATTAAAAAGTGTTTCGTTGTATTCATCGTTCAATCGAATTCCTATGATACTTTGTAAAGTATTAGATGAAATGGGAAGTTCATTTTTCAAATGAAATTCAGTCCAAACAACATATGGACCTCGATTTAAAATGAGCTCTGCATCGATAACATCTGCATTTGTTTCAATCTGTTTTAATTGAACTTGACAAAATGGATACCCGTGCTCCAAATGAAATTTCAACACTTGATTCATAAATCGATGGTACCTTTCCGGACTCAAATACGTTGTTTCTTTCATTAACAATCGCTCTGAAGGAAACATTTCGCGAAGAATCCTTTGCGTACTATCATTCATTTCTAGATTAAGTCCAGCATAGTGTTGACCAAGGTTTACAAGAAAAGAGTCACAGACATCAGACGAGTGCCTTATTTGAATATCACATAAAAAATATCCTTTTTCTATGCTTTGATTTCGGATGGATTCTATTGTTTTCAGAACTTGAGTCGATGTTTGCTCTTCGAATATTTTATCAACGGAGGAAGGAAAGGCAATTGCATCGTCCTGAAAAAACACCATTTTTTTTTGCCCAAAAAGATTTAAGGGTAAAAACATGAGTAAAAAGTAAGTGAATAGTAGTTTTTTCACTGATAAAAATCGAAACTTATGAAGATATAACTCCTCTTTTTTGAAAAAATTGTAACTTTATAAAATGTGGGCCGTTAGACAACTCACAAACAACAAAACAAACAACAATGAAAACGAAATTCACTTTATTAATTTGTGCGGCGGTAGTATCATTCGTTTTAGCTTCATGTGGAGCTGGAAGAACAGCTAGCTGCGATGCATACGGAAGTATTCAACAAACAGAAAATTCAGATTTAGCGTCTAAATAATTCGCTAAACTTAAAAGTTCCAGCGCTGAACATGCGAAGCCATTTGGTTTTGTATCTTCAGCGCTTCTTTTTTTGCAGCACTTGCAAAATCCAATCCAGCAGAAGCATAAATAATACCACGCGACGAATTGACTAATAAGCCACATTCCTCATTTGCACCATATTTTACCACATCCTCTAAACTTCCACCTTGTGCACCGACACCAGGAACAAGGAAGAAATAGTCAGGAGCCAATTTTCTCACTTCTGCAATATCTTCAGCTCTCGTAGCACCCACAACAAACATCATTTTTTCTGAACTTGCCCATTGCATGGATGTTTTCAATACATTTTCAAACAAAAGTCCATCTTGACCTGATTTTAGTTGAAAGTCTTTTGCACCTTCATTTGAAGTTAGCGCTAATAAAACCACCCATTTTCCATCGAATTTTGTAAACGGTAAAACACTATCAGAACCCATGTATGGAGCAACGGTCACTGCATCTGCGTGTAGTGTTTCAAAAAATGTTTTCGCGTAATAGGTGGATGTATTTCCAATATCTCCACGTTTTGCATCCGCGATGATCATGCATTCTTTAGGGATGTAATTTATTGTTTTCTCCAAAGAATCCCATCCTTTCGATCCATGACACTCAAAAAATGCTGTATTTGGTTTGAAAGCAACAGCGTATGGATGCGTTGCGTCAATAATCGCTTTATTAAATTCAAAAATGGGATCGTCCATTTCCAATAAATGCGTTGGAATTTTACTCATATCAGGATCTAATCCTACACAAAGAAAGGATTCCTTTAAGCGAATTTGTTGAATTAATTCTTGTTTTGTCATAGCGCTTGTCCTTTCAATTTCTCTGCATTTTCGGCCATTTTCAAGGCGTCAATCATTTCTTGTACATCTCCATTCATAAAAGAACTGAGGTTGTACATTGTTTTATTGATTCGGTGATCGGTAATTCTTCCTTGCGGATAGTTATAGGTGCGGATTTTTGCTGATCGATCACCCGTTGAAACGAGTGTCTTACGTTGTGCCGCACGTTCGTTGTGCACGCGATCTAATTCCGCCTGATACAAACGCGAACGTAGTACCGAAATCGCTTTTTCTAAGTTTTTATGCTGTGAGCGACCATCTTGGCACTCAACAACGGTCAATGTTGGAAGGTGGGTCAAACGAATCGCTGACTCTGTTTTGTTAATGTGCTGTCCACCTGCTCCTGACGCACGGAAGGTGTCCTTACGCACATCATTCATATCTAAATTGAAATCTACCTCTTCTGCCTCTGGTAAAACCGCAACGGTAATCGCTGAAGTATGCACGCGGCCTTGAGATTCTGTTTCCGGAACACGTTGAACGCGGTGAACACCAGATTCGAACTTCAGCATCCCGTAGATTCCTGCACCAGCAACATCAATGGAAATTTCTTTGTATCCTTTTACGGTTCCTTCTGATGAGTTGATCACTTCATATTGCCAACCCATTTCTTTGAAGTACATGGTGTACATTCTGAAAATATCTTCGACAAAAATACACGCTTCATCTCCACCTGTTCCAGCACGAAGCTCGATGATGGCATTTTTATCATCCTCCGGATCTTTTGGAATCAACATCATTTTGATTTCTTCATCCATAATTGGACGCTTACTTTCTAATTCATCAATTTCCATTTTCGCCATTTCACGCATTTCAGGATCCGTTTCAACCTCCAGCATGGCTTTTGAGCTACTTAAATTTTCAAGGACATTTTTATATGCTTTGTACATTTCGTCCAAGGATTCCAAATCTCGGTATTCCTTATTGAGTTTCACGTAACGTTCCATATCCGAAATGATATCCGGATCGGTGATCATGGTTCCCACTTCTACGAAACGGTAGTGAATCGCTTCTAATTTCGATAGTAAATCTGACATGTAGCAAAGATAAGAAGAACATCTGCGAAAGCAAAGAATTGCCTTCATTCCTTCCATAGGAAACAAAAAAAAGCCAACGAAATTCGTTGGCTTTCACATAAGTTGATTCAAGATTAGTCAATCGAACCGGTCACACGCTTCATAAATGCATTTAATGCATCTCTTTTGGCCGTTCCTGTTTGAATGTCTTTGTGCACTTCTAATGCGCCAGAATAATTCGACAATAACTCGCCGATTACATCCAATTCTTCGTCCTTGATTCCTGGAGCCTCGATTAAATTCTCGAGTGTTTCCATGGTTTCAATAACGTAGTCTTCATCATTATTCTCAATGAATTCGACGATGTGTTTAATGACTGGTAACCGCATTTAAAACTTCTTGAATGGTTTCTATTTTATTTCCTTGCGCTTCTTTCACAAGAGCTCCGTTCACGAACCCAGCAAAAGTTGGCAAGTTGCTTACATTCGCAAATTGACGAGAATTTGGAAGTTTTTCTGCATCGATGTAATAAAACTCAATGCCTTCATTTTCCTCCGCCATGCGTTTGAATTTCGGCTTGGTGATTTTGCAATTCCCGCACCATGTCGCGCCATATTGAACCATCACTTTCGCGTTGCTCGCTAAAAGTTGATCCAAATGATCTTCTGTTAATTCCGTAAACACGATTTCTTAGTGTTTGCTTAAGTAATCAGCAACGCCATTACGTGTTGCGTTCATTGCGTCTTTTCCTTCTTCCCAGTTTGCTGGACAAACCTCACCATGTTGTTGAACATGTGTAAATGCATCAATCAAACGAATGTACTCTTGTACGTTACGTCCAACAGGGAAGTGATTGATTGATTCGTGGAATACCATTCCCGTTTCGTCTAACAAATATGTTGCGCGGTAAGGAACGTTATCACCCACTGAATCTTCATCAAACATGTCGTAATCCAAGATACCTAACTCCATAGCCAAATTACGTGTTGAATCAGCGATGATTGGAAATTTCACACCTTCGATTCCACCGTTATCTTTTGCCGTGTTCAACCAAGCGAAATGTACTTCAGCAGTATCACATGATGCACCGATTACGATCGTATTTCTTTTAGCGAACTCAGCTGCTGCCTCTTGAAATGCATGAATTTCTGTTGGACAAACGAAAGTGAAATCTTTCGGGTACCAAAATAAAACTACTTTCTTCTTGTTGTCGATTGCTTGTTGAAGGACATTGATTTGAAATGCATCACCCATTTCATCGATTGCTTTGACAGTTACGTCTGGAAATTGTTTTCCTACAAATGTTGACATATAATTTATTTAATTAGTTACTAATGATACTACAAAGTTAAAGCTAAAAGGTTTGATCGAGGTTACATCGAGGCCTTAAAAAATGCTTCCAATCACATTTTCTTTTGCTTTTTTTGTTGGACAAAGTTACGGAGAGAAAAATCATTTATATATTCAATAGTTTTTATATTTGTATAGATTTTATTTATATGATATCCATTCAACAAATGCAGTATATCGTTGTTCTGAGCGAAGAACAACAATTCCAACGAGCGAGTGAACGCTGCTTTGTGACACAGCCTACACTTTCCATGCAAATTAAAAAAGCAGAAGAACAACTGGGATACTTGGTTTTTGACCGAGATTCAAATCCCCTTCGCTTAACGCCAGCGGGAATTAGCTTGTTACCTATTTTAAGAGAAATTCTAAGTGAAACAGAAAAAATCAAGTCTTTATCTGATCGTTTAAAAGGAAAAGTAAAAGAAGAAATTCGGCTTGGAATCATTCCAACCGTTGCTAGCTATTTGATTCCACAACTTTTCGGAGAGTGGCAATTATCCTTCGATGATTTGAAATTAACCATTCACGAACTAAAGACAGTGGATGTCTTGGAAGCATTGGAGCGAAAAGAACTTGACCTTGGAATTATTGCTGGTCCTCATATGGATGCTCGATTGCGTACCATTCCGCTTTACCAAGAGGAGATTTTCATTTACGCACCGAGTGTGAAGGAAGAATCCATAAATATGTCTGATCTACAAGAAATGCATCCATGGCTACTTAATCAAGGGAATTGCCTGCGGACACAAATGGTCCATTTTTGCCAATTGAAAAAAACGGTGAATGAAAACGAATGGAATTATGAAGGTGGCAATCTTCCGCTCATCATGGAAATGGTGGACAGACATGGTGGATACACCTTGATCCCAAGTAATTTTCCGCTTTCTGACATACAAAAGCGAGGCATTAAGACAATTCGAGATTTGTCTACCCTGCCAGCACGCGAGATTATTACTTTAAGTTCGAATAGAACAGGAAAAATGAAGGGTATTGAGGACTTAGCTCGAAGCATTCAATTCGCCTTCGGAAAATCGACGAATCAAAAACAACTTCAAGTCCTAGATTGGAAATAAAAAAAGGGCTGAACATCGTTCAACCCTTTCATATCATTCGAGCCAATTACATTTATTAAGCAGACGCTAATTTAATGAAGTCATCATATTTCACTTCTTTTTTCACCAAGTTCACAGCGGTTTTAAAGAAATCCGTCAATTTTTGCTCAGCTAAACGATCGTAGATTCCGTTAGCCTGTTCTTTATTTTGCAACAAACGAGCTGCCGTTTCTGTCAATTCTTGATCATCCGGAGCAGGTAAACCATATTGCGCATAATTTCCAACCAATAGATTTTTCGTGAAATCCATCACTTCTTGATTCGTCAGTTGAATGTTGTTATCCTTGAAAATACGGGTTTGAATTAATTGCCATTTCAGTGATTTCAAATACGCATCAAATTCTGCTTCTATTTCATCTTCTGTAACCGGTTTCTCCGAAGAAACTTGAATCCATCTCTTCAAGAACGTTTCAGGGAAAGTCATTTTTGTTTCATTCACTAAATGATTGTAAACATTACGCGTAAAAATACGGTCAGTGTCTTCCGCAAACATGCGCGTTAAATCAGCAGAAATGCGCGTGTGTAATTCCTCCTCTGTTTTCACTTCTTCAGCGAATAACTTCGTATATAATTCTTCATTCAAATCGGCCATTTCCATGCGTTTCACATCGGCAATGGTAAATTGAAAGTTTGAAGTTAATCCAGCAACTTGTTCTTCAGTAATTCCTAACAAGGATGCACAATCTTTATCGTCTTTGGATACATTCTTCGGATCCAAGTCAATAACTTCATTTATTTTCTTTCCTTTCAAAGCTTTGATTCCTGCTTTGTTTTCAAGGAATTCCATAGATATTGTAGAAGAATGGCTGATGCCATCTGCTTTCACAGAACCATCCGCATCTTTTTCTTCGAATTTACCCATCACCATATCCTTGTCCCCAACTGAATCGGAAGAAACTAATTTGCCATAACGGCGACGTAAATCTTCTACTTGCTTATTGATAAGCTCTTTGTCGATTTTAACTGTTGCGTAATCAAATTTAGATTTGGCATTGATTGGCAATTCAAACGCTGGGCTATACCCAATTTCAAACGAAAACTCAAAATTTTCTGGTTGCTCAAAGCTACCTGTCATTCCTTCATCCGCTTTCGGGATTGGATTTCCAAGAATTTCCAATTTTTCATCCAAAATGTATCGGTATAAAGCGTCGTTCGTTAATTTATTTAACTCCTCTGCTAAAACCGATCTTCCCACTTGTTTTTGAATAAGTGCCATTGGAATGTTTCCAGGACGAAAACCTGGGATTTTCGCTGTTTTTCTGTATTTCTCTAAAGAGGCTTTCACTTTTCCTTGGTAATCAGCGGGAGCAATGTTCACTTTAAGTACAGCATTCTGTGCATCTACTTCTTGACGAGTAATGTTCATTTTATCGTATTTTTTATCAATTAATGTTTAAAAAAAAAGGCCTCGTTACCAACGAGACCTTTTGTGCGGATGGAGGGACTCGAACCCGCATACCTCTCGGCACCAGATCCTAAGTCTGGCGTGTCTACCAATTTCACCACATCCGCAATTCTAATAAAACATCGGGATCGTTTACC
>CANHMH010000036.1 GCA_947461635.1 Flavobacteriales bacterium
CGCGGATTGTGTTTGAACGTATCGATGGACTAATTGATTAATAACGAAAACATTATATAAAAAATGGCTTTCAAAAGAGAAATACCAAAAAAACAAAGTAGCTTTAATAAAATCACCATTTCATTGGCTTCTCCAGAAATTATCCTGGAGAATTCAAGTGGTGAGGTTTTAAAGCCAGAAACAATCAACTACCGTACGTACAAACCAGAACGTGACGGTTTGTTCTGTGAACGAATTTTTGGACCAGTTAAAGACTATGAATGTCACTGTGGTAAATACAAACGTATCCGTTATAAAGGAATTGTTTGTGACCGTTGTGGAGTAGAGGTTACTGAGAAAAAAGTACGTAGAGAACGCATGGGACACATCTCTTTGGTGGTTCCAGTTGCACATATCTGGTACTTCCGTTCTTTACCGAACAAAATTGGATACTTGCTAGGTTTGCCTACGAAAAAGTTGGATCAAATCATTTATTACGAGCGTTATGCTGTCATCAATCCAGGTGCTGCTTTAACATTGGATAATGTCAACTTGAAAAAATTCGATTTCTTAACTGAAGAAGAATATTTGGATATTGTTGATGCGCTTCCGAAGGAAAATCAATATTTGGATGATTCTGACCCGAACAAGTTTGTTGCTAAAATGGGTGCAGAAGCATTATATGATTTACTGAAAGGTTTAAACCTAGAAGAATTATCATACACACTTCGTGACCAAGCAGAAAACGAAACATCAGTTCAACGTAAAAATGAAGCGTTAAAACGTCTTCAAGTTGTTGAAGCAATGAAGGATTCTCAAACGCGCATTGATAATCGTCCAGAATGGATGATTGTTAAAGTGGTTCCTGTTATTCCACCTGAATTGCGTCCGTTAGTTCCTCTTGATGGTGGTCGTTTCGCGACTTCGGATTTGAATGACTTATACCGTCGTGTGATTATCCGTAACAATCGTTTGAAAAGATTGATCGAAATCAAAGCTCCTGAAGTAATCTTACGTAATGAAAAACGTATGTTACAAGAGTCAGTTGATTCATTATTCGATAACTCAAGAAAATCAAGTGCTGTTAAAACGGAATCAAATCGTGCATTGAAATCCCTTTCAGATTCATTGAAAGGTAAACAAGGTCGTTTCCGTCAAAACTTACTTGGAAAACGTGTGGATTATTCAGCACGTTCAGTAATTGTCGTTGGTCCAGATTTGAAATTACACGAATGTGGTCTACCTAAAGACATGGCTGCGGAACTTTACAAACCGTTTATCATTCGTAAAATGATCGAACGTGGAATCGTGAAAACAGTTAAATCTGCAAAGAAAATTGTTGATCGTAAAGAACCAGTTGTTTGGGATATCTTAGAAAATGTATTGAAAGGTCACCCAGTTCTTTTGAACCGTGCCCCTACACTTCACCGTTTAGGTATCCAAGCATTCCAACCGAAACTTATCGAAGGAAAAGCGATTCGTCTTCACCCGTTGGTAACAACAGCCTTCAATGCCGATTTCGATGGTGACCAGATGGCGGTTCACTTACCTTTAGGTAACGCTGCAATTTTGGAAGCTCAAATGTTGATGTTAGCATCACACAATATCTTGAATCCAGCGAATGGAGCACCGATTGCCGTTCCTTCTCAGGATATGGTCTTGGGTCTTTATTACATCACAAAAGGTAAACTTTCTGTAGAAGGTGATATCGTAAAAGGACAAGATGGAATTTTCTATTCTCCGAAAGAGGTTATTATTGCTTACAACGAGAAGAAACTTGATTTACATGCGCGTATCAAAGTGAAATCTTATGACTTAGGTAAAAGCGGTGAACCAGAATTAATGCTGATTGAAACGACTTGTGGACGCGTTATGTTTAACGAAAATGTTCCTAGAGAAGTTGGATACATCAATGATGTATTGACGAAAAAAGCATTGCGTGATATTATCGGTGAGGTATTGAAAATATGTGGTACTTCACGTACAGCACAATTCCTTGATGATATCAAAGGACTTGGATACGAAATGGCCTTCAGAGGTGGTTTGTCGTTCAACCTTGATGACATCATTATCCCGAAAGAAAAAGAAGTTTTAGTTGGTAAAGCTGAAAATGAAGTGAAAGAAGTCATGATGAATTACAACATGGGTCTTATCACCAACAATGAGCGTTACAACCAAATCATTGATATTTGGACACATACTAATTCACGTTTGACTGCTACATTAATGGATCAATTGAAAACGGATCGTCAAGGATTCAACTCAATTTATATGATGTACGATTCAGGAGCACGTGGTTCGAAAGAACAGATTCGTCAGCTCTCTGGTATGCGTGGATTGATGGCGAAACCACAGAAATCTGGTGCGTCAGTTCAAGAAATTATTGAAAACCCAATTTTATCGAACTTTAAGGAAGGATTATCCATCCTTGAGTACTTCATCTCAACTCACGGTGCTCGTAAAGGTTTGGCCGATACAGCCCTTAAAACGGCCGATGCAGGTTACCTGACTCGTCGTTTGGTGGATGTTGCTCAAGATGTGGTTATTAATTCTAATGACTGTGGAACACTTCGTGGAATTGTTGCAACAGCATTGAAGAAAAATGATGAAGTTGTTGAACCTTTATACGATCGTATTTTGGGTCGTACATCTGTTCATGATGTATACTTACCGGAAACGGATGAATTAATCATTGCTGCTGGAGATTTAATCTCTGAAGATATCGCAAATACGATTTCAAAAGCAGGAATCGAAGAAGTGGAAATCCGTTCTGTATTGACATGTGAAATGCGTCGCGGAGTTTGTTCAAAATGTTATGGACGAAACTTGGCAAATCACCGCCTTGCACAAAGAGGTGATGCTGTTGGTGTAGTTGCTGCTCAATCAATTGGTGAGCCTGGTACACAGTTGACACTTCGTACATTCCACGTTGGGGGTACGGCGTCAAACATCGCAGATATTTCTGACTTGAAAGCGAAAGCAAATGGTAAATTAGAAATTGACGAACTTAGAACAATCGAACGTAAAAATGCGGATGGTACAAATCAAATCATCGTAGTTGGACGTTCAGCTGAATTGAAAATTACTGACGAGAAAACAGGAATTACTGTCATGACGGCAAATGTTCCTTACGGATCTGAATTAATGGTTTCTGGTGAAACGAAAATTAAGAAAGGTGACGTGATCTGTAAATGGGATCCATACAATGCGGTGATCATTTCAGAGGTTGCAGGTAAAGTTGTTTTTGATGGCATCATTGAAAATATTACATACCGTGAGGAAGTCGATGAGCAAACAGGATTTACTGAGAAAGTAATCATCGAATCTCGTGATAAAAAGAAAAGTCCAGCGATTCACATCATGGACCCCAAAACGAAGGAAATTTTAAGAGAATACTCCATTCCAGTTAACGCGCATATCTCTGTAACAGAGGGTGACAAAATTGAAGCAGGTGTGATCATGGTTAAAATTCCTCGTTTAGCTGGTAAAACCGGAGATATCACCGGAGGTCTTCCACGTGTAACTGAGTTATTCGAGGCAAGAAATCCTTCAAATCCAGCAGTGGTTTCTGAAATTGATGGAACAGCAGCATTTGGAAATGTGAAACGTGGTAACCGTGAAATTATCATTACATCGAAATTGGGTGAAGTAAGAAAATACTTAGTTCCACTTTCTAAACACATCCTTGTACAACAAAACGATTTCGTTCGTGCTGGTCAACCATTATCTGATGGAGCAATCACACCAAACGATATCTTGAACATCGAAGGTCCTACGAAAGTACAAGAGTACATCGTAAATGAGATCCAAGAGGTTTACCGTTTACAAGGGGTGAAAATTAATGATAAACACTTTGAGGTAATTGTACGTCAAATGATGTTGAAAGCACAAATCATCGAATCCGGTGACACACGCTTCTTGGAGGGACAATCCGTTCATAAAGCTGATATCATGGAAGCGAATGATGCACTTTACGGAATGATGTTCGTGAAAGAAGCAGGTGATTCAGCAGAATTGAAAAAAGGACAATTGGTTTCCGTTCGTCGTTTAAGAGATGAGAACTCGAAATTGAAACGTGAAGATAAAACATTAGTAGAAGCGAGAGAGGCTATGCCTGCAACGTCGACACCATTGTTACAAGGTATCACACGAGCGTCACTTCAAACACAATCGTTTATTTCTGCGGCTTCCTTCCAGGAAACAACGAAAGTATTAAACGAAGCAGCAATTTCAGGTAAAGAAGACCACTTATTAGGATTGAAAGAAAACGTTATCGTTGGACACTTAATCCCAGCTGGTACGGGTGTACGTGAATACCAATCAATGATTGTTGGTTCACAAGAAGCTTACGATGAAATGCTACAAGACGCTTAATCGAAAGAGAAAATAAAGGGAAAGGATGATCGAAAGGTCATCCTTTTTTTTATGCAATTCGGCCCCAGTTTGGACGGGATTTCAATACCTGCTGCATGCGCTGATTTAATACAATGTTTTCAGCTAATAAAAGATCTGGATCCTTTTCAAGAATCTCTCTGGCTTTTTCTCGTGCCAAACTAACGATTTGACCATCCCTCGCCAAATCGGCTAATTTTAAATTCAATACACCACTTTGTTGAGTACCCATTAAATCTCCAGGTCCACGCAATTGCAAATCGACTTCAGAAATCTGAAAGCCATCATTTGTCATAACCATCGTGTCCATACGCTTCATTGATTCTTTGGAAAGTTTATCCCCGGTCATCAAAATGCAAAAGGATTTTTCGGCGCCTCGTCCAACACGACCACGCAATTGATGTAATTGTGAAAGTCCAAAACGCTCAGCACTTTCAATCACCATAACGGAGGCATTTGGAACATTTACACCTACTTCGATGACGGTTGTTGCCACCATAATTTGAGTTTCCGCTTTTACAAATCGTTGCATTTCTGCTTCCTTATCTGCAGGTTTTAATTTTCCGTGAACCATGCTCACTTGGTATTTAGGTGCAGGAAAAGCTTCTATAATCAATTCATAACCCTCTTGAAGATTCTTGAAATCTAATTTTTCAGATTCTTGAATCAAGGGATAAACAATGTAGATTTGTCTTCCTATTGTAATTTGCTCCTGAATAAATTGCAATAATTTTGGACGATGATTTTCTCTTCTATGGATTGTTTGAATCGGTTTTCTTCCAGGAGGAAGTTCATCGATAATAGAAACATCTAAATCACCATAAAAGGTCATGGCTAAGGTTCTCGGAATTGGTGTCGCTGTCATGATTAATACATGTGGTGGCGTGGAATTCTTTCCCCACATTTTTGACCGTTGCGCGACACCAAAGCGATGTTGCTCGTCGATGACAACAATGCCTAAATTGGAAAATTGAACAACATCCTCTAACAATGCATGGGTTCCAATTAACAAATGAATGGATCCATTTTGAAGTCCTTCATGGATTTCAGTTCTTCTAGCTTTTTTCGTTGAACCAGTTAATAAGGCAATTTCGATCGGTAGATCCCCAACTAATTCACGAAGTGATTCGTAATGTTGTGTCGCTAGAATTTCTGTTGGTGCCATCAGTGCTCCTTGAAAACCATTATCGATTCCCATAAGGATTGTCAATAAAGCAACAAGTGTTTTCCCACTTCCTACATCTCCTTGCAAAAGTCGATTCATATGCTCACCATGCAAAAAGTCTTTTCGAATTTCTTTTAAAACTCTTTTTTGTGCATTTGTTAACTCAAAGGGTAAGTATTTTGTATAAAATGTATTGAAAAGGTTTCCTAATTCTGAAAAGATGAATCCTTTCATTTTTTTTGCGCGAATTTCCTTTCGGAGTAATAATTCAAGTTGTAAAAAGAACAATTCCTCAAATTTGAGGCGATAGCGCGCTTGCTTATATTCTACTTCATTTTTAGGAGCATGAATGGAAAAATAAGCTTGTTCTTTAGAAATTAGGTGAAGTTCTTCTGTCAGGTAATCCGGAAGAACTTCCTGGATTTGATTTCTTATTTGAGGAAGAAGTCCTTGGATGATTTTTCCAATTCCCTTCGCATTTAATCCCTTAACATTCAGCTTTTCCGTTGAAGGATACATCGCTTGTAAACCAAGATCTGTCGATTGCTCTCCCCACTTAGTTAGCTCTGGATGAGGAATGGTCCATTGTTGATTGTAAGCTTTAGGTTTTCCAAAGAGAAGATACGTTTCTCCTACGCGCAAATTGGCTTTAAGCCATTGAATACCTTGAAACCAAATCAATTCTACTGTTCCTGAATTGTCTTCAAAACGCGCGGTAAGTTTGCGGTGACGACCAGTTCCAACTTCCCCAATATAGGTGATTTTACCTTTTAATTGCAGGTAATTATCCACCAAATGAATGTCCCTTATCTCATGAAATACAGAACGGTCTTGGTAACGAAAAGGAAAGTGATTGAGGATGTCACGAAAAGTGAAAATCCCTAATTCTGTTTGTAAAGTGGCTGCACGTTGTGGTCCAACACCTTTCAAATATTCTATGGGTGTGGATAACAAGTCTGTCATGAATTCAGGTTTCTAAGGAATTATTTCCAAACACCCATCTGACAGAATTTCTCAATGCGGTCTTCCACGCGTTTATCAGGATTCTGTTTCTCTAATTCTGAGATATAACCTTTGATTTTTGCTTTAACCACTTGAAACATTTCTTCAGGATTGCGATGTGCACCATTGGATGGTTCCGGAATGACTTCGTCAACCAGGCCGTTTTTACGCATATCTGTAGAAGTTAACTTCAATGCATCTGCAGCTGTTTCCTTGAAGTTCCATGAACGCCATAAAATCGAAGAACAACTTTCGGGAGAAATCACGGAATACCACGTGTTTTCTAACATCACCACTTTGTCTCCAACGCCAATTCCAAGGGCACCACCTGATGCTCCTTCTCCAATGATGATACAAATAACAGGAACTTTCAAGCGCATCATTTCGTAGATGTTACGAGCAATTGCTTCACCTTGTCCACGTTCCTCTGCTTCCAATCCAGGAAAAGCTCCTGGAGTATCGATAAAAGTAATGATTGGTTTATTGAATTTTTCGGCTAATTTCATTAGTCGAAGCGCTTTTCTATAACCTTCAGGATTCGGCATTCCAAAATTACGGTATTGACGCATTTTTGTATTGATTCCTTTTTGTTGTCCAATGAGCATAACACTTTTACCATCAATCATCCCAAAACCTCCAACCATGGCTTTGTCGTCTTTCACACTGCGGTCACCGTGTAATTCGATAAATTGTCCGTTTGTAAGCGCGTCAATGTAAGCGAGGGTATAAGGTCTATCTGGATGTCTTGAAAGTTGTACGCGTTGCCAAGGGGTAAGTCCTGAAAACACCTCTTTCGTTTTTTCTTGTAACACTTGCTCTAACTCAGCAAGTTGCTCTGACATATCCACATTCGTGGTTTCACCAAGTTCTTTGGTTTGAGCAATTTGTTCCTCCAAGGATTTTAATGGTTCTTCAAAGTCAAGATACGTAGACATAATTTCTAAATTGAGTAGACAAAGTTAATTGATTTTCTGATACCATCATTTCCATTTAGTATTTGCAGAAAAGTTCAGTTGAAAAAACTACATTTGTTTTATGATTTTATATCCTCCAGCGAAGATAAACCTTGGATTAAACATACTCCGTAAAAGGGAAGATGGATATCACGACATTGACTCATGCATGGTGGAGATTCCATTTACGGACATTCTTGAAGTTACGATGTCGGATTCTTTTGAATTTCTTCAAACTGGTTTAATCATTAATGGTGTGGGAGGTGAAAATTTGTGTGAGAAGGCATATCAATTGTTGAAAAATGAATTTGAAATCGGTCCAGTTCGCATTCATTTGAGAAAGCAAATTCCAATTGGAGCGGGACTTGGGGGTGGATCTGCTGATGCAACTTATACACTTTTAGCGTTAAATCAACTTTTTGATTTACAACTTTCGAAAGATAAACTTAAACAACTAGCTTCTGAACTGGGAAGCGATTGTCCGTTTTTTGTCGATGGATTGCCGCAGATTGCACAAGGAAGAGGGGAAGTTCTTTCTACTATTCAACTTGATTTGTCCAATTTTTTCCTGGTCTTACTAAATCCAGGCATACATGTAGGGACAAAGGAAGCCTACGATGGAGTTTCTGTTAATGATGATGTCATAGCGGTTAATGAAATCGTTCAAAAACCCGCAATAGAGTGGAGAGAAATGCTAAAAAATGATTTCGAAAAAACAGTATTTATCCAATACCCGGAAATCCAAAGTATAAAAGAAAGCCTTTATCAATCTGGGGCTATTTACGCTGCAATGTCCGGCTCTGGCTCCAGTGTTTTTGGGCTTTTTACGAATGAAGATGCCGCAAGGAATTTCTCATCAACCCATCTTATCTACAAAGGATGGTTCAAAAATCCATCGTAGAAATTTAGAAAGTATTTCTTTAATTCCAAATTTATTTTTATTTTTGAAGTTGTCAAATTGACACTAAGTATTTTTTAACCTTTTAAAAATTGAACTATGAAAAAAATGTTTACTTTTTTAGCTACTGTATTTATCAGTGTAGCGTCTTACGCGCAGTTTCCTGCGGTAGGAATTATTGGATCTGCAGTTCCTCCTTACGATTGGTCTGTTGACATCCCAATGCAAACAATGGACGGTAACATCTATGCAGGACTTGTTACATGTGTTGCTGGTGAAGCGAAATTTCGTCAAGATGCAGCATGGACAATCAACTGGGGAGCAGCAACATTTCCAGCTGGATTAGGAGTACAAGACGGAGCAAATATTCCAGTACCTGCTGGAACTTATTTGGTTGTTTTTGACCGTACTACTGGTGCATACAACTTTATGACAGATTACACTGCAACGTTACAAGTTGATATCACAGCTTATTTAGCAGGTGGTGCAACATTGGCAGCAAATGGAATGCGCGTTGGTGGAACATTTGGAACACACCAAGGTTCAGTTGCAGCTGGTGCAATGGTTGACTGGTCTCCAGCTGATGCTAATTCAGCAATGACAGACTTAGGAAACAACATCTGGTCAATCGATGTAACGTTCCCAGTAACAACTTTACAAGATACATTATTGTACAAATTTGTAAATGGTGATTGGGGTTCAAACGAAGGAACAGACCCTTTAAACACAATTGCTGTTGATGGTTGTGGTGTTGCAGATGGTGGTGGAAACATCAACCGTACATATGTAATGTTGCCAGGTACAGTATGTTATGTTTGGGATGCATGTACTGCTTGTGGTGGATCAGGTGTTTCTGAAAACGTGATCAACAACTTAACAGTTTCTCCAAACCCAACTACGGACGTTGCTAACTTCAAATTTGATGTAAACAATGCTTCTGAAGCGACAATTACATTATTTGATTTAACAGGAAAAGAAGTTGCTACAAAAACAATCGCAGTTTCTGCTTCAAACAATGTTGAAGTGAATACAGCTAACTTGTCTGCTGGATCTTACATTTTCAAAGTGTTTGCTGGTGACAAAGTTGCTACTGGAAAATTGATCAAACAATAATTTTATAATTATTTATGGAAAGCCTAAGTTGAAATATACTTAGGCTTTTTTTTACCTTAAACATTTCTAGATGAAAAATGCCTTCCTTACCGTATTTGCGAGTATTTACAGTTCAATTCTCAACGCACAAGTTTTAGAAGTTTCCCCAGCTTTTCCAACCGTAAATGATGTGGTCACCATCACCTATGATGCCACTCAAGGAAATGGAGCGCTGACTGGACAGTCTCAAATTTATGCCCATGCAGGATTAATTACTAGTGCTAGCACCTCGCCATCCAATTGGCAATACGTGCAAGGAAATTGGGGAACAGTCGATCCTCAAGTGGCAATGACAAACATTGGAAATAATAAACACACAATTACGATTGATATAGATCAATTTTACGGGTATCCAATTGCTACAACTACCGTTTTAAAATTGGCTTTTGTATTCCGAACGGCAAATGGAAGTATCGTTGGGAGAGCTGCCGATGGAGGTGATATTTTTTACGATGTTTATCCCGTAAATGCTGGTTTACTTGGGCAGTTTTTTCATCCAAATAATGGAAGTATTTATAATTTGAATGATCAAATTACCATTAATGCAGAAGCGAATACTCCTTCAACTTTATACTTAAAACAAGATGGAAATATCTTGTCTACCCTTACAAATGCTACAACCTTAAATTATACTTTAACAGCAAGTTCTTCAGGAACGCATTTGTTGGAATTTGAGGTAAATGATGGAACAAGCACTATTATTGATAGCATGTACTATACGGTAAATCCACCAGTTAATATTGCTAATCCGACCATTGCTGGCTTGGAGAATGGCGTGAATTACATCAATGACACAACGGTGATTTTTCAATTGTACGCACCGCAAAAAGAACACATTTATGTGATTGGTGATTTCAATAACTGGACGCCTACTGCTGCTTATCACATGAACCTATCAACGAACAATGCAACATGGTGGTTGGAGGTAACTGGACTGACTGCAGGACAAAAATATGGTTATCAATATTTTATTGATGGCTCTATGAAATTTGCAGATCCGATGAGTAGCTTGATATTAGATCCAAATAATGATGGAAATATCAACGCGGCTACTAATCCAAATCCACTTCCATATCCTATTGGACAAACAACAGGATTTGTTTCAGTTTTTCAACCTGCAGCAATTCCCTATGATTGGCAGAATACAAGCTTTCAAGGTCCAGCTAAAAAAGATTTAGTTATTTATGAATTGTTAGTGCGTGATTTTGTTGCGAAACACAATTATCAAACTTTGATCGATACCCTGGCATACCTTGATAAATTAGGAATTAATGCGATCGAATTAATGCCTCCTGGTGAATTCGAAAACAATGAAAGTTGGGGTTACAATCCTTCCTTTCACAAAGCCCTTGATAAGTATTATGGAACACCAGAAAAATTCAAGGAATTTGTTGATAGTTGTCACAATCGAGGAATTGCTGTTATTGTTGACATGGTATTGAATCACGCATTCGGACAAAATCCAATGGTGAACATGTATTGGGATGCGGTGAATAATCGTCCTGCAGCAAATAATCCTTGGTTTAACGCTATTTGTCCGCACGAACCATATTGTTGGGGCTATGATTTTGATCATACTCGAATTGCGACCCAAAATTACATCGACCAAGTCAATAAATTTTGGTTGGATGAATATCACGTAGATGGATTCCGTTTTGATTACACAAAAGGATTCGCTAATACTGCTGCTGGATATAACCTTGAACGAATTAATTTGCTGAAAAGAATGGCAGATAAAATTTGGGATGTAAAGTCAGATGCATTTGTGATTTTAGAACATTGGTGCGATAACTCGGAAGAAATTCAATTAGCTACTTACGGAATGATGCTTTGGGGAAATCTGACATATGCCTATGAAGAAGCTGGAATGGGTTACACAAGTACCTCGAACATAAGCTCTGGTATTTATTCTAATCGTACGTGGACCGTACCTCATTTGGTGACGTATATGGAAAGTCATGACGAGGAGCGAATGATGTATAAAAATATAACATTTGGAAATACGTCGAATCCAAATCACAATGCAAAAAATTCCTACGTGGCATTAGGTCGTATGCAAACCGCGGCGGTAATTTTCCTAACGCAACCAGGTCCACGCATGTTGTGGCAATTCCAGGAATTGGGTTATGATGTATCCATCGAAAGTCCTTGTCGCGTATGTAATAAACCAATTCTATGGAATTATTTTACACAAGCTAGAAGACGTCAACTATATGATGTTTACTCCGCTACCTTGAAATTGAGAAATGATTATGAAACGTTTCGTTCATTGAATTTTACGTATAACTTAAGTGGAGCAGTGAAAAAAATGAAACTTTCAGATCCATCCATGAATGGTGTGGTTATCACAAATTTTGATGTCAATACGCAAATTAATTCACCAAATTTCCATCATACTGGTTGGTGGTATGAATATTTTACCGGGGATAGTCTAGATGTTTCAGATATTAATATGAATTTCGCCCTTCAACCTGGAGAATACCGTATTTACACGGATGTTCATTTGGAAAAACCTACGATTACAGATGCTCCTGTTTCTATTGAAGAAGTTATGGAATCTCAATTTCCAATGAGTATCTATCCAAATCCAAGTGTGAGTGATTTACATGTGGTGTTTAGCGCGAACGATTTGAATGCAATGGAATTAATGGTTATCAATGAGGCTGGACAAGTTGTTCATTCGGTAAAGGGAACGACAAATCTAGGAAAGAATGAGCTGCTTCTCAAGGTCGGAGATTGGTCAAATGGTTCTTACCACGTGCTTCTTCGAGTGGGGCAATTCTATTCGAACGAAGCATTTATTATTCAACATTAATGAAGGCTATTTTTTTTATAATACTTTGTTCTTTCTTCCATTTGAGTGGCAATGCTCAGTTCGTCCATCCAGCTAATAATAGTGCTTTTCTGCAAAATGAAGTCGCTAGTGTATATGTAACAATGTCTGCAGTAGATGCACAAACAATGGTGACAGATAGTGTTTATTCTGATTTTCCATTTGTCACTTCAGTGATTTATTCTTCAATCGCTATCCAAGATACCATCACGAATGTTGGCATGCACGTTCGGGGAAATACCTCTAGAGATGCAGCGAAAAAGTCTTTCGAATTATCTTTCAATAGCTATGTTCCAGGGAGAAAATACCGTGGATTAGAAAAGATGAAGTTGAATGGCGAGCATAACGATGTTTCCATATTACGTTCGAAAGTTTCGTATGATTTATTGACGGCCTGCGGACTTCCATCGGCTCGATCTAGTTACATTAAGTTATTCATTAATAACGAATACAAAGGTTTGTACATTCACATTGAACATTTTGACGAAGAATATATCCAAAAGAGATTTCCAAATGACAATACAGGTAACCTGTTTAAGTGTTTTTACGGATCTGATTTAACCTACCACGGCACAAATCCAACATATTATCAGAATACATATATATTAAAAACCAATGAAACGATAAATGATTATTCAGGTCTCATTCATTTGATTGAGGTTTTGTACAATTCTGCGAATGCCAATTTTGTTTGCGA
This sequence comes from Flavobacteriales bacterium, assembly GCA_947461635.1. GTDB lineage: Bacteria > Bacteroidota > Bacteroidia > Flavobacteriales_D > Crocinitomicaceae > UBA952. The sequence goes on from CANHMH010000036.1 coordinate 13,072, forward strand.
TATTCAAGAGGTTTTCGATGTAGATTCTTATCTACGAACACTTGCTTTAGAAATATTGATTGGACAATGGGATGGTTACGCCTATAATAAAAACAACTACTTTCTGTATGAACGTCCTTCGGATGGGAAATTCATTTTCATGGAATACGATCTTGATAATACCTTTGGAATAGATTGGTTCAATGTGGATTGGTCTACTCGGAATATTTACACTTGGGCGAATTCCAATAGACCACTGTATTCTAAATTATTGGCAGTGCCATATTTTAAGGATCGCTTTAATTACCACATGAAGGACATCCTTACGAATTATTTTTTACCGGCACCTCTTAATAGCAGTCTACAAGCAACTCAAAATTTGATTTCTAATGCCGCTTTAGCAGATGAATACAAAGGATACGATTATGGATTTACCGATCAAGATTTCTTGGATGCCATCGATCAAGCATGGGGATTTCATGTGACACAATCCATCAGTGAATACATTCAAGACAGATATAGCTCTGCAAACAGTCAAGTATTGGCATACCAAAACATTCAAAATCCATGTACTTCAGGATTGGAAGAATATACTTTCGGAAATCCACTCAAAGCAACAAAGGCTATTGATGTATTAGGTAGAGAAATACCTTTGGATACTAAAAATTGCATTAAAATTGTGAGCTATGAAAATGGATCAGTTAAACAACTATTTGAATATGAATAAGCGTTATTTAATATCAATACTCATGTTTTGTGTTCTTCATGTGAATGCGCAAATTTTAACACATGTAGAACCTGCGAATTGGTGGGTTGGAATGGAGCATCATGAGGTACAAATCCTATTGCATGGAAAAAATATCTCCAATTATCAGGTAGAGGTTTCTGGATTACCAATCACCGGAATCATTAAAACGGAAAATCCGAATTATTTATTTGTTACCGTTGAAACAAAGGATAAAGTTGCAGGAACGTACCCGATTAAACTCATAGATAAGAAAAAGGAAATCACTCATTTTGATTTCAAACTTGAAGAACGAATGAACAACAGTGCGCTGCGAGAGAGTTATACTGCTGCTGATGTCATTTACTTATTAATGCCCGATCGCTTTGCAAATGCCAACGAAGGACTGGACAAGCATCCAGACACGAAAGAAGTATCAGACCGTTCAAATCCAGGCGGTAGACACGGTGGAGATATTATGGGGATTATTCAGCATTTAAATTACATTAAGGAACTTGGTGCTACAACGATTTGGACAACTCCTATGCTCGAGGATAACGAAGAGGTTTATTCCTACCACGGGTATGCGCAGTCTGATTTATATAAAATTGACCCACGGTACGGAACCAACTCCTGGTACAAGGAAATGGTACTGGAAGCACATCGCCAAGGATTGAAAGTAATCAAAGATGAAGTCCCAAATCACTGGTCTAGTAAACATTGGATGATTCAAGATTTGCCAACGCAAGATTGGATTCATCAATTCCCTTCCTTTACGCGTTCAAGCTACCGCACAAGCACTCAAATGGATCCGTATGCGTCGCAAAAGGATAAAGATGCATCAGAAGACGGTTGGTTCGACACAACCATGCCAGACATGAATCAATCCAATCCACTTTTGTTGACATATTTGATTCAAAATACAATTTGGTGGATCGAATATGCACAATTAGATGGACTTCGAGTGGATACGTATTCTTACAACGATAAAGAAGCCATTTCTGTCTGGACTAAAGCCATCACGGATGAGTATCCACGTTTGAATATCATGGGTGAAGTTTGGATGCATAATCAAGCACAAATTTCATACTGGCAAAAAGATAGTCCGGTTGGAGCGATTGACTCTTACAATAGTTACCTTCCTACAGTAATGGATTTTACCATGCACGATGCCTTCATGCAGGCCTTCAATGAATCAAAACAAGATTGGGACAAAGGAATGGTTCGATTTTACGATAATATTGCCAACGATTATCTATATAAGGACCCTTCCAACTTGCTCGTGTTTTTTGAAAATCACGACACCAAACGATTCAATGAATATTGTCCGAACATTGCCGATTACAAATTAGCACTGACGCTCATTTCCACAACACGAGGAATTCCACAGATTTATTATGGTTCAGAAATTGGAATGAAAGGAAGTAAAGATGTTGGTGATGCAGACATCCGCAGAGACTTTCCTGGTGGATGGGCTGCTGATCGTCACACTGCATTTTGTAGTAGCGATGATGCCCAATGCCATGCTTATCAAACGGGAAGAACACCGGAAGAAGAAGCGTATTTTCAGTTTACCAAGTCATTGTTGAATTGGAGAAAGAACAATAAGATCATTCACGAAGGTAAATTGATGCAATTTGTCCCGGAAAACAATGTATATGTTTATGCGCGCTACAAAGAGCCAAATGGAATGTACGATATGCCGGGAAAACAAGTCGTCTTGGTTGTGATCAATAACTCTGCGAAGGATGAAACGATTCGTTGGGATCGCTTTCAAGAAATGATCCAAGGTAAAGAAATCGGTGTGGATGTACTCACAAATCAAACTGTAAACTTCGACCTGAAAACAGCGACAATTCCTGCAAAAACTGCTTATATCTTAGAACTTAAATAAAGATGAAAAACCTCATTTTATTTCTTTTTGTTTCTACGCTTAGTTGGGGACAAAATGCTACCCGACAATTTGTCTCCGTAGAAAAATCCACAAACGGATACAAAGTAGTTGTTTCCGATGGTGTATATTATTTTTCGGCCTATTCCGGAAAAATGGTTGAAACGACCTTTATTCCAAACGGACAAAAGCATCCAGTAAATTCTCATGCGGTCGTGGTTGCAGTTGAAACAGATTTGCTTCAGTTGAGTCAGTCAACAGATGTCGTACGTTTAACAACTTCCGCAGGATTAAAAGTGAACATTCAACAAAAACCATTTCAGATCTCTTATTGGTACCATGATAAACCGGTGATTTCGGAAAACTGGGGGTATGAAAAAACGGAGGATTCGGAGAAAATACATTTTAACCTGACCACAGACGAGATGCTTTATGGTGCAGGAGCACGCGCTTTAGGGATGAATCGACGTGGTTATCGCTTGCAACTTTATAACCGTGCACATTATGGTTACGAAGAACATTCAGAGCTCATGAATTACACCATGCCCATGGTGGTTTCCAATAAATGTTATGCGATTCATTTCGATAATGCGCAGATTGGTTATTTGGATTTAGATTCTAAAATGAACAATGTCTTGACCTATGAAACGATTGGTGGACGCAAAACCTATCAAGTGATTGTAGGTGATGACTGGAAAGATCTCTTGTCAGAATACACCGATTTAACAGGACATCAACCAATGCCACCGCGTTGGGTATTTGGGAACTTTGCAAGTCGTTTTGGTTATCATTCGGAAGCAGAAGCACGCAATGTTGTCAATCAATTTCGAAAAGACTCCATTCCAATCGATGCCATCATCTTTGATTTATATTGGTTTGGAAAAGAAATTCAAGGAACACTGGGGAATTTAGCCTTTGATACAGACTCTTTTCCTCACCCAAAGGAAATGATCAATGATTTCAAAAATCAAGGAGTGAAAACTGTTTTGATCACAGAGCCATTTATTCTGACAACATCCAAAAAATGGCAAGAAGCAAGTGACAAAAAATTATTGGGTACGAATGAGCAAGGAGAACCCTTTACCTACGATTTTTACTTCGGTAACACCGGATTACTGGATGTGTTTAAACCAGAAACGAGAACTTGGTTTTGGGATATCTACAAAGACTTACATAGTTATGGAGCTCGAGGATTCTGGGGAGACCTTGGAGAACCGGAAGTACACCCAGCCAAATTGAAGCATGTCGTTGGATACGCGGATGAGGTTCATAATATTTATGGACATGAATGGGCAAAATTGATTTATGAAGGTTACCAAAAAGATTATCCAAACGAACGCCCATTCATTTTAATGCGTTCCGGAAGTACAGGAACACAGCGTTTCGGAATTATTCCATGGTCTGGAGATGTGAACCGTACTTGGGGTGGATTGCGTCCACAAATGGAAATCACCATGCAAATGGGTTTACAAGGGATCGCTTACATGCATTCTGACTTGGGTGGATTCGGTGGGCCGAACGACGATCCAGAATTGTATGTTCGATGGTTACAATATGGTGTTTTTCAACCCATTTTCCGTCCACACGGACAAGAAGAAGTGCCGAGTGAAGCCATTTTTAAGGACGAGAACACGAAACAATTAGCGAAAGAAGCGATTGAATTACGTTATCAAATGCTACCGTATAATTATACTTTGGCGTTTGAAAATCATGTGAAGGGAACACCGTTGATGCGTCCAATTTTCATGGAAGATTCAAGTGCGAATTGGTCTGATTCGATGGCTACAGAATACATGTGGGGAAGTTGCTTTTTGGTAAAACCGATTACAAAAAAAATAGAAGTTAATACACTTCCCATTCAAGTGGTGCATGCGACAGGTGGAACGTGGTATGATTTAAAGTCTGGAATGGTCTTAAAATCATTGAAAAGCACCGAATTAACCTATGTACCAGATTCCAAGTTGAAGGAATTTGAAAATGCACATCCATCCACAATGAAAAAAGAACAGACATTCTTGATGGGTGGAGATTTGTCCTCGATTCCAGTTTTGGTAAAAGGAGGATCTTTCGTTCCCATGTCTCCAATCATTCAATCTACCGAGGCTTATTCGGATACATTGGTGACAATTCATTACTATGATGCACCTGAATTAACGGAAAGCAGCGGGATGTGGTACGAAGATGATGGATTAATAAATGAAGCTTACGAAAAAGGAGCATATAAATTACTTCGCATGAACATGTTCCAAAAAGCGAAGAAAACGAAGCTTTCCTTTGATCCGAACTATGGTGAAAAAATGATGGAACAATCGTTTAAATATGGTGTGGAGATACATACAGCTCGTATTCCTAAAAGTATTTCAATGAATGGCGTGTCAATTCAATTCGAGGTAGTTGATCAAAAAATCAAGCTACAGATGCATTTAACAGAGAAAGTTCAAAACATTCAATTGAATTGGTGATAAAAAATCTATGTGTCAACTTGACATTAAGGAAAATTAAAAATATATTTGACTC
>CANHMH010000037.1 GCA_947461635.1 Flavobacteriales bacterium
AAACAAGGGCAATAGAAAGGCAAAGGTTTTACCAGAACCCGTTTGTGAAAGGATGAGCACATTTTTAGACGTGACACTTTTTTCTAGGGTTTCTTCTTGTAAGGAATTTAATGCGTCAAATCCAATGGATGAAAGTACCTTGGAAATCTTAATTTGATGTTCGTTCATGTCACAAAGATACGTTGAGTTGGAAGAACTATAATCATTCGTCCTTCCGTTTATCATGTCTCTATTATTTCTTTTTCGGAAAACGCCTTATTCCATAGGATGATTATTTTTGTATATAAACCATTCAAAAATGTACTCTGTTCGCTTAACAACAAATGCTCATGGTAAAACAACCTTTCATTTGTTTTTATTTATTGTTGCACTCACTGCATGGTTGATTTATTCTTTCGGGATAAATTACCTCTTGATTTTTTGCGCGAGTTCCATTGTTCACGTGTTGATTGAAACGGGATTGTTTTTGTCCAAATTGCGCAAAGGCGATATGTATTACGGAAGGTATAAATTACCTAAAACGGTGGAGATTTTACTTCGTTCCATGGTCGAAGGTCCAGCTTTTTGTGTCCCTGCATTTTTTGTAGCGGACCAAGTGGTGAAAGGAAATTGGATGGAAGCCATCACTTCGGCAATCATCGTTGTTGGAACAGCGTCTTTCTACTTGGGATGGTTCGACCGAAAACATAAAAATGAAGCGAAGTCAGTAGAAGATTTGATCATTAGTCGTCGCGCCATGAGTAAACCAAAAGGTATCATGTTGTTGGCGCTTATCAATTCTATTTGTTTATTGGCGATTGTGTTTTTGCCGTTTGAACAACACAAACATGCATTCACCTATTATTTTGCGTATGCGGGCTTTGTATTATTGTTCTATTTCATTAATTATAACCTCGGTGTCCGGTACATTGAAATGTACAATCCAGAAAAGAAGTGTTTTGAAAAGCCTAGTTTAGGTCTGCAAGTTGCCGGACTCGTATACGACAGTGCGTATGAAATGACTTTACTGATTTCTCCAGCTTATTGGCTTTGTTTTTACCTTGGATTTTTTCAGTGATGCGATTTTGGAATCGGAACGAGTTTCTTTTGTTCTTCATCCCACACTTTCAAGGACAACATCTGCCATACTTCTCCTAACGGAATTAAGCGATAAGGAAGGGTTTGTCCAAATGCTTTTTGTGCTTCATCCAAGCGATAAAAAGGAATTCCCGACATCAAGTGGTGTATGTTGTGAAAAACCACATTTCCAGTTAACCAGCAATACCATTTTGGCGCAGCGATAAACGTTGAACCATAAAAGGAAGCTTGTTGGTAAGACCAATCCTCCTCTTTTTCCCAATAGGTATCTTCAAATTGATGTTGTGCATAAAAGGTATAAGAAGCGACAAAGTAGAATATAACCAAAGGGATGTAAAAAATCACCAGGAGTTCTTTCCAGGACATAAATTGGTGGACTTTCCAAAGGATAACGATGTATAAAATATCGTGAACGATGACAGAAACATTTGCTTTCCAATTGAATCTCGGATGTACAAAACGAAACATCAATCCTAAGTTAATGGTTGGGGTGATGGTGAATCGCGTGAACTTTGAACGCATGAATCGATACCCAAGTTTTTTAAAAATGGAGGATTGTTGGTATTCGCTGACAGTCATTGTCCAAATCTCGGGATTGAAGGCGCGTTTATCCAAATTCCCCACATTTAAATGATGGCTATGATGGATGTATTTCCATAAGGAGTAGGGAATTAAAATCCCAAATCCCATGAAGTTTCCAGCAAGGGAGTTGGCATTTTCTGTACGGTAAAAACTTCCGTGTCCACAGTCGTGTTCGATCACGTAACTTCGACACATGAATAGCGTGCATAAAGGAATCGATAGAACTAATCCCCAGGAAAAATGATGAAAGAAATAGTGACTCAAAAACAAACTTGACCAAAGGATAAAAAGTGTCGAAAAGAAATACCAATGCGCCAAAGGAATGTTTTTCGCGGTAAAGGGCTTTAAAATTTCACTCGCTTGTTCAAATTGCTGCTGTCGAGATTTCATAGAAGAAAGTAATTCAACTCAAAAATAAAAAATCTAAAGGTCTAAAATCATTTTTTAAAGGAGATTCAGCGGAAAAGGGAAAATAACTATCTTTAAGTTTCAATGAAGCTGAACACGATTAAACACACTATTTATTTATTTGGAGGACAATATTCTGAATTTTCACCGAGTGAATGTTGGAACGGTATCACACTTCAAGAAAAAGAGCATGCAACGAAATTTCATCATGTGGAGGATCAAGAGTCATTCGTAATTGCACGTTCACACCTCCGAAAAGTACTTTCTGACCTTTCCGGACTTCCACCATTGGATATCCAATTGATTAAAAATGTTTCCGGAAAATCAACGATGAAACAAGAGCCACAGATTCACTTTAGCGTTGCTCATACCAAAGGAGCCTTTGTGATCGCTGCATCAACTGACTTCCCTGTTGGCGTGGACATTGAATCTATTCAAAGAAAAATTGACTTTCATCAGGTGAAAGACGTTTTGCTCACATCGAATGAACAACAGTTTATTCGAGCTTCTGGTTTGGAAAATTCCTGTTCTCAGCTCCTCTTGAAAACCTGGACACAAAAAGAAGCGTTGGTGAAATGCTTAGGAATAACACTTGAAAGCGGAATGCACACATTTGAAGTGTTGAATGATCAATTTGAAAATACCGTTCGCTCCGTAAATCATCATTATCCGAATGCAGATTGGTTCTTGCAAACCGGCAATTGGATTCCATCCTACTTTATTTCTGTGGCGATGATTGTCCCAGAAAATGTAAAACCGAACATTGAAGCTCACACCATTTCTCCATCCTTATTTCGCTGTGCATAATGAATACTATTTTTAAGGAATTCAATCGTTGTCTAAAAGAACATCCAGCGCAATTACTATATGTGTACTTGGATAAAAATGGAAAAGTGAAGGAGTCTTACACCTATCAAGAATTTGATGAGAAGACACACTTATTGGCTCATTATCTACAAGAAAGAAAAAACCTAGTCAAAGGTGACCGCATCCTTTTAGCCTATCCACCTGGACTTGAAATGATTTGTGCATTTTTTGCGTGTGCGCGAATTGGTTTGATTCCAGTCCCTGTCTATCCACCGGCCAATCAAGGATTCTATTCATCCTTGCAGAAAATGAACTTTATCGCGGAAGATTGTGGTGCCAAAGCAGTACTGACCGACCGAACGTATTATTGGTCGATGCAAATTAATTTGACGCGAAAGAAATTAGCTAAACTTAACTTTCGATCCGAAACGGTTTCCAAACTTGATTGGATCGTGAGCATCGATGCGCGTTTCAAAGGAAGCGAGGCTTTGCGTGAGGATACCTCTGAGATTTTATTCATTCAATATACTTCTGGTTCTACCAATCAACCTAAGGGAGTGATGGTGACTCATGAGAATATTATTTACAATGGAAAAAGTGTGGTGGACCATAAACCGATTGGTGTTTCTTGGTTGCCGCAATACCACGACATGGGACTCATCGGATACTATTTGTTTTTCGCGATGAAAGGTGGTACAACGTATGGTTTTTCTCCTTTGGATTTTATCCAGCGTCCGGCATTGTGGTTTGAAACCATCACCAAATACAAAGGAACGGCATCATCCGCTCCAAATTTCGCGTATGAGTATTGCTTGCGACCAGGGAAAATTCCCGAAGAAGCATTTTCAAGCTATGATTTAAGTTCACTGCAATTCTTGATGACTGCTGCGGAACCGATACGAACCAAAGCTTACGATGCCTTTGTAGCGAAATTTAAACCTTTGGGATTGAATCCACATCATTATTTTGCAGCTTACGGTCTAGCAGAGTTTTCCCTTGCGGTTTCAAATTACGGAAGAAGGTATGTTCAAGTGGACAGCGCAGCGCTTAATCGAAACGAAGTAATGGTAGTGGATGAAAAAGAATCCTCGACCTCTGTTCACACGATTATGAGTTGTGGGAAGATTTTGGGTGATACCAAAGTCAAAATCGTTCGTGTCCAGGAGGAACCTATTGAAGTCAATGCAAATGAAGTTGGGGAGATCTGGTTGGCAGGTTCGAGTAAATGCCTTGGTTATTGGAATCAACCTGAATTAACGAAACAGCAGTTTCAGGCCAAATTAGTTGACTCTGACGAAGAATGGTTGCGAACCGGTGATCTTGGATTTATACTGAATGATGAAATTTACATCTGCGGCCGAACCAAGGATATGATCATTGTTCGTGGATTGAATTATTACCCGCATGACATTGAATTACTGACAGAACAAGATAAAAATGTACGCAAGGGTTGTTCAGTAGCCTTTTCAATGGAAGAAAATGGACGTGAAAAAGTAATTGTTATTGCTGAATTGAAATCTGGAAAGTCAACAGCATTCACCGATGAAATAAATCAGCGAATTCAGCAATATTTAGGAATTATAGTGGATCATTTTGTCTTTATTCCCGCTCGGACGATTTCTAAAACAAGTTCAGGAAAGATCATGCGCAGTCAAATGAAACAGCGCTTTTTGACAAACGACTTACAGGTCCTATCATCAGTGCTTTTGGATGACACTGAAACAATGAGCATCCAACTAGAGGACAAAACATCCATTCTTTCCGATATTGTGGGTGGTCCCTTTGAACAATTGTTTCAAAAGTATGCACTCTCTGGAAACGAAAGTGAATCACTAGCAGAATTAGGTTTTGATTCGTTGCGCTTGGCAGAATTTGCACACGATTTGAAGCAAACCATTCAAGGTGAAGGATACGACGAATTAGCACAGGAAATTGACTTGCGCCTTCTTCAGAAAATTGCCATGTCTGAATTGTTTGAGCTCGTGCAAGGACTCGAACACGCTGCTCCTCAAGCAAAATTTCGTTTCAAAGCTGCGTTTAACCGAATTCACAAAGAATTCTCGTTGATGGAGCAAGAGATGATGCGTCAAGATGCACAATACGATTTAGCCAAGGAACTCAATTGGAGTCCAAATGATACTTCAGCCAAAGGTTCCAGTGTTTTTCTCACCGGAGCAACAGGATTTTTCGGCCCCTTTATTCTACAAAGTATCTTGGAACAAACTTCGGATGATGTTTGGGTATTGGTCCGAGCCAATTCCTTAGATGAGGGACAAGAAAAACTTCGAAAATCTTTTGAAACCATTCATCCATCAGAAAAACAATGGGTACAATTTAAGGACCGAACACACATCGTGTTGGGTGACTTGTCCAAAGTGAAGTTTGGCTTAAGTGCATCAGAATGGGAACAACTCGATGAAAGGATTCATACAATTTACCACAATGGAGCACTGGTGAACTATTTGTTGGATTATGAATCCATGCGTGGAATAAATGTGGATGGAACAACAGAGGTTCTGCGTCTAGCAATGGGCAAAGTTCATAAGTGCCTCAATCATATTTCAACGACATTTATTTTTGGTTGGTCTGTCAAGGATACCTTGTTTGAAACGGATCGCAATCAAGAAATGGAACGTTTGGATTTCGGCTACAGTCAAAGTAAATGGGTTTCGGAACAATTGGTGTTCAATGCAATGAAACATGGATTAAACGCTCGCGTTTTTCGTCCCGCTTTGATTTCTCCTTCGATAAACGGAGATGGCTATAATTTCGATATTTCCATTCGCTTACTGGCCTTTATGTTGAAGCACGGTATTGGAACATTGGCTCAAAATCAGGTGAGTTTTACGCCTGCAAATCTTGGCGCACACAATATTGTTGCCATCAGTCAATTGGATGAAAGTACAGGCATGACGTTTCACGTAACGCGCGATACTTACGCCAGCATGAAGGATATTACCGATATCTTAGCGAAATTGACTGGGAAATCTTTTGAACACTATTCCTTAAAGGATTTTGTTCCGGAAGTTGTGGGACGTTGCCAAAAGGAGGATTTACTTTTTCCTTTGTTGAATTTCTTGGTCAAGTCAGTGGAAAATATCGGTTCGATGGAATTCAAATTATATAGCAATTCAAATTATTGTAAATTTAGAATGGAATCCCAACATGGAATGATTGATCCAAGTTTGGAGGAAGTCGTTCAAGGAATACTAACGTTTATGTTGAATCATCACATTGTGAACATTGATTGATTTATGGCACTTTCGAAAATAACAAATACACCAAATGTACCAACTTGGCAAGTCGCAATGGATACGGCTGCTTTGTTGAATAGTCCCGTTCAGGTTTTTGAAAAATACCGAAAACAATATGGAAATGTGTTCTCTTTTCGCTTTGGCGTGAAGCGTACGATTGTAGTAGCTGATCCTGAATTGTTGAAACACGTATTAAAGGACAATAACGACAATTACCATAAATCGCACATTCAAACGGAAAGATTTGTTGAATTTCAAGGAGTTGGATTAACCAATAGTCACGGAGATTATTGGCACCGTCAACGCCGCTTGTTGAGCATGGGCTTTACGCGTTCACGCTTGACGGAAATCCTACCCATTCAACTAAAAGTTCTGGAGGATTTCATGAAAGGATTCGAAGCGGATGTCGCCAAAGGACCGGTGGATATTCATCGTCAAATGGTGATGTTTACATTGTTGTCTGTGGGGAAATCCCTGTTTGGTAGCCAAATGAAAAAAGCAGAACTGGAGCAGTTTGCGGATGCCATCGCTGAAGTTCAAGCGTATTTGGTGAAGAAAGTGGTGCAACCGTATTTATTCCCCTGGTTTGCATTGACTGGACAGGATAAAAAACACCATAAAATCCGAACGGAAGGCGAGCAAATAGTCATTGACTACATCGAAGAACGACGCAAAAGTCAGGACAAAGGATTCGATATTCTTCAATTGATTTTGGATACACCTTACAAAGATACTGGAGCGTTAATGGATGATGAAACGGTGAAAGTTGAAATCCTTCAATTGTTGGTTGCAGGAAATGAAACGTCTACAACCGCGGCAACATGGACCTTCTATCAACTTTCCAAATATCCAGAACACGTGCGGGAAATTCGCGCGGAAATTGATGCCGTTTTTGGCGAAGGAGCGGTGTCGTATGCAAAATTACATGACCTGAAATACTTGATTAACGTCTTAGATGAGTCCATGCGAAATTACCCGCCATTTTGGATGATTGACCGCGTCGCCTTGGCGGATGATGAATTTAACGGAGTGAAAATTCCTGCAGGAACAACGGTTGTCCCGTACATTTATGGTGTGCATCACAATGAAACCGTTTGGCCAAATCCAGATGTGTTTGACCCCACGCGATTCGAGCAGAAACAACATCCGTTTGCCTTTATTCCTTTTGGTGGAGGTCCACGCGTGTGTATCGGTCAAAACATGGCTTTGATGCAAATCCTTTTAGTCTTGGCGACAATCATTCGTAAATATGATTTTAACGTAGTGAATGGAAAGGAAATTGGAATTAAATCGATGATGTTATTGCGTCCCGACGGACCAATTCCCATGGAGTTTAAATCCGTTTAGGGAGTCAATCGATCACAATAGTAAGTTCCCCAATGCGCTTTTAGTTTTTCGACTAATTTCACGTCTTTAGAATAACTGGCTTTTTGATGCGTTTTGTTTTTATGTAAAAAGGCAGCAAAATCTTCCGGATGAAATGCGCCCAGTGAAAGTTGCTGATAGGCATTACGTAAAACATCTTCCGTGTGTTGATGTAACTCTTCAAAAGCAATTTCGATAAGTTGTCCTTCTGGAATGAAGGATTTCTCTTCTTCATAGTTTTTCATCACACGTGGATATGTCCACAAGACTAATTCAGAAATCTCCTCTTTCGACAAGTGCTGCAAGCTGTTTTCTCGTTGAATCGCTTCCCATAGATACATGCTTGAATGATAAACATCATAAGAATCTCGCGAAATATAAATGAAAGATGCGTTTGGATATTCCTTCAAAAGTGCTCGGATTCGGGAGGTATCTCCAGGTGATTTTACAATGATTCGTTTACCTTTAGCTTGCCAAGAAAGTTTCCGGATGAGGTAATCATAATCGGACAAGTCCAATGTGTTTCCATCTGCAAAAACCTGTTCGTTCATCCACCTTTTATATTGTTTTGGAAACAAATGAGCCCAGGTGTATGCATGCGAACTCCCCATGGAACAAAGCGCGGTATCGAACTCACCACTGAGATTGAAGTCTAATGTTGTGCGTTGAAAGGAATACCTTATTCCAATCGTTTTAGAAATGCGATTCAAGAATGGATTTAACCAAGATTCTGTCCAAATGAAATGATCAGAAAACAACATTCTGTACAAGGTCATTGTGGTAAAATTTGTATCCTGATGAAGAAGGTTTTGCAAATGGGAAGTACCACTTCGCCAATGCCCGAGAATGAAAATGGGATCTTCTTTCAATTCATGTTTTCGAATACGTCGTTCGAAAAGTAAGACTTCCACCATTCTCAATGGCTCCATCAGTATAAAACGAAGAAAATAGACGACAAACATGGGGGTCCGACGAAAGGAAATTCCACCCATGAACATGGATTGTCGCAAAAAAACGAGTAGGGGATAAAAAGGAATGTATCGTTTCATCTCAATTGAATCCATGAAAGTAAGCAATATTTTCTCGATTTATACGCGAAAAAAAATCCTTATTTTTGGATGTAACAAGATTTCAATATTCATGACTCAATTCGCTACGTCCTTTCAAAAAGATTCCGCATTCGGGGAAACGGTTAGAAAGCGTGTATTTGCGTACATGAAGGAAAATAAGCTCCCAAAACAAGCGAATGCACCAATGATCTTGAAAACACTCTTGCTTTTTGGTGTGTACCTTGGATTGTTTGTAGGATTACTTTTGAATCCCTTTCATTCCTTGGCATGGATGTTTGGAATGTATTGTTCCTTGGGAATATTACTTGGGATCATTGGAATGAACATCATGCACGACAAAGTTCATGGCGCTTACACTGAAAGTAGTTGGTGGAATTTTATTTTAGAAATTCCCATTTTCATGATTGGACTTGAATCGCGTATTTGGCACATTGAACACAATGTCTTGCATCATAATTTCACAAATGTAGAAGGAATGGATCATGACATTCATCACCGATTTGTCTTTCGTTTTTCAGAGAATCAACCGAAACGTTGGTTTCACCGCTTTCAACATATCTATGCGCCGTTCATTTATGGCATATTACTTTTTGAATGGCTCACACTAAAGGATTTCGTGAAAGTAATCCAATACCGTAAGAGAAAGTTAATTCACTCAGACAAAGAGGCTATTCTATTGTTTGTACAGATTCTTTTGAAGAAATCAGCCTTTCATGCCATCTTTTTAGGAATTCCATTATTCGCCTTAAATTTCAATCCGTGGTGGATTGCATTAGGCTATGCTTCCATGCTTGTTTGCGGTGGATTTTTCATGACGATGGTTTTTCAATTGGCACACATAGTTCCAGATGTTCGTTTCATTCCGAATGACCAAGAAAACATTGAAGAAAATTGGTTTGTTTATCAAATGCAAACAACTTCCAATTTCGCGAATCATCATCCACTTGTAACTAAAATAATCGGTGGACTAAACTATCAAATTGAACATCATTTGTTTCCAACCATCTGCCACGTGAATTATCCACACATTGCGTCAATTGTGAAGCAAACGGCAGAAGAATTTTCTGTGCCGTATTATTGTTTGCCAACTGTTGGATCAGCAGTTCGAGCGCATTTTCGCTTGTTGAAATCCTTAGGGAAGTAGTTTATTCCTTGATGAATTTCGCTTGACGGATTTCTCCAGATACAGTTTCCATTACACAAACATACATTCCACTTTCTAGTTGTGAAACGTCCATTTTTGCAGTAGTCATATCCGTTTGAACAAGAATGTTCTCACCTGTCAATGAATAAATTTGAATGGATGCTAAATCCTCTGAATGCGTAATTGATAACTCGTTTTGAACCGGATTCGGGTAAAGCTTTATTTCGTTGGCTTGAATCGTTTCGAGACCAGTTACGACATTGTGGAATAAAACATTGTCCACGTAAACAACGCCACTTCCACTCGGATTACCAGAAAAAATCAGCTGTGCAATGTGGTTGTTAGAAGCCAAGTTTACAAAGTTGGTTAATGGAATATCCAAAGTCATCCAGTTTTCCAATGTTGGCGTAAAAGTTAATTCGTGTTCTGTGTCGTCGCCACCAGCATAGGCTAAATCATTTCCAAAATCGACTAATTTTACGCGGAATTCCGTCATGTTGGCTGTCCAAACATTCAAGTACAAATGAGTCATGTTGGAAACATTCAAAATATTGCTTCCGGTAGTTTCAACTCCCACAAAGTTCAATCCAGTGTATTTTTTCGTGTCGTTTCCTTGTATTTGAATGTCGTTCAATGTTCCCTGAGACCATGCAGTTTGCCACGTATTCACCGGAACATTTGTGTACACATTACTAAACATCGAAATCACATCATTCGCAATAAATGTTGGATCTGGGGCAGGAGTCATTGGTGTTGCCAATGGTGGACCAGGTGTTCCAAAAGTGATGTTGTCAAAATAACAGATGTTTGTAGATGTACGGTTTTGGAAATCCGGGAATATAATCACTTGGTTGATTCCGCTAGATGTTGGCAGACCAAGTATCGGTGTAAAATCGAATGTTAATTCCTCCCACTTGTTGATTTGCGTGTTTGCAACTAATAATTCACCTGTTGATGCACCAGATCCAGTAGCAAATTTAATTCCTACGTTACTGATAACTGGTTTATTGACCATGATTTTCACGATGCAATTCGCTGGAGTTAGGGTGAACGTTCCTACTTCGCCATGCGCACATTCAACTCCTGCATAAGGCATTCCACCTTGAAGTGCTGTGAACTTTGCGACAGTTGAAGATGCATTGATTCCAGTAACATCCGGATTGACCACAATTTCTAGTGGTGGATTACCCACGTTTTCAAAAACGGTCCAATTCCATGTTGAACCAAACGCTCCTGGTTCAAAACTGATGGGAACATTTTGAGCAATGGAGAATAGGGAATTCACTAAAAAGAAGGAAAATAGTAGTTTACGCATGATGTAGGTTTTGGTTAAAAGTACAATAATTATTTTTCTAATCGTCCTTTTATTTACGAAACACAATAATTACTTGCTTAAAACTCAAATTCTCCAAGGTCAACCACATCATCCGTGACGTTTAATCTACGTGTAATTTCACGTTTGTATTGCAGACTCGTTCCATACTGTTTAAACAATTGAATACTCAATGTCGCCTTACCATTTACGGTCGGACGATGATCTCCGTAATAATGCGCTTGAATGTGGTATGTTCCATGCTGAGCTGCGCGAATCATATATTCTTCTGGACCATATCCCTGTGTAAAGTCATTGGAAATGCGTCCACCATTTCGAGTCAGTGGATACGAATACATGCATTTTTCGCCATCAGGTTCCGTAATCCATAAATCGACATCGGTATCATCGGTATCCCAATTTAAGACGATGCGAATGTCCACCGGCATTTTGCGAATAAACGCTTTGTCGATGTAATCGTACTTCAGGTTTCTTGGATGACTAGCAATGATGTTGTTGATTTCGTTCAAGGCGATGCAGTGAATTCCAGCGAAGCGTCCATCGTATGGTTCTTTGACCACTTTGTATAAATAGCGAATGGCTTCATTGTAATTTCTAGTTTGTTCGTATGCGAGTCCTAGGTCACGGTAGGACTGTGGTTCTTCCGGTCGAAGTTCGATCAGGTGTTGGAAAAGCGCTAAGGCTAATTTCTTTTCACCTAATTGCAGGAATCGTTGTGCGACAATACGTAATAAACTGTGATTTTCCATGTCCAATTCAGCAATGTTTGACAGGACACGAATTCCCTCCGCGTAATGCTTTTTGTAAATCAAGTAATCGCTCACGTCCAAATAAAACGAAGGTTGACTCGCGTACTTTTTGCGTTCATCCAAATAAACACTGTAAGCCTGAGAAAGCGGTACGGTTTTGATTCGTTTCATGTATGGCGATTTTGGATCCCAAGCTTTCACGCGCAAAGAACCGCGAGCAGGTACGGTTGAACTTGCGCTCCCGTTGAAATCCGTAACTGTTAAACTATAGGTGCCTGCAGTAGTCAAAGAACTTGCCATAAAATTGGAATTAATACCATTTGCCCACGAATAACTTACTGCTCCAGTGGAAGAACTTAATGCGTATCCGGATGATAATTGGATATCTGCTCCTATTCTAACACTATCCATTTCCATTTGCACGTTTGCTACTTCCTCATTTTCTACAACTGGAGGAATAAAAGCCATCGCTTGTTCCGTTGAATTGGCTGAAACACGTGGAGGTGGCGGTGGGGGAAGTTCATTGCTTGATCCTTGCACATTTACGTCTCTTAAAATGATGCCATCGTCTGGAGAGAGAGGAGGAAGGTTAATTGATCGATTTCTTTTTTTCTTGTCTTCTTTGTGATGTTTATTCCACCAAGCCTGTTGCGTTTTCCATTCCTTTTTGATGTTTTTCAAATGCTCATAATCGCTCTTTTTCTCTTCTTTATCCGCTGCTCTCAATTGCTTGAAATATTCTTTTTGTAAACCTTTTGGAGGAAGAATGCGGTGTTGGACATAGTCTTCCACTCGGTCGAGGATCAATAAAGAAGAAAAATCGGATACCAAACGGTATTTTAATCCTGTTTCAAGTATTTGTTTTTCGTTTTGTTTGGAATTCTCCTGCAGTTCATTGAGTTGGTGGATGGCCCACATTTTCTCGAGGTTGGCTTTCGCTTTCTCATCGTTAAGCTCAAGTGGGAT
The DNA here is from genome assembly GCA_947461635.1 of Flavobacteriales bacterium. GTDB lineage: Bacteria > Bacteroidota > Bacteroidia > Flavobacteriales_D > Crocinitomicaceae > UBA952. The sequence continues at coordinate 12,756 of CANHMH010000037.1, forward strand.
GCGTGTTTTCAAAAGGACTTTCGTTCCGATTCCAAATTTTGCGGTGACGTATGGTCGAATTTTACTTAATTTTCCTGAAACTGAAAGAATGCCATTGTTTCCTAGACCTCTACTTGGGTAATAATTTTCCAATGCTGGATCTGCTTCAAATCCCATGAAGTGAAGTGATTTGGAATTTAATCGTTCCAAAGCCTCTTTTTCACTTAAGGAACAGAGGTCGATGAATTCACCATGTGAAGATTTGGAAATATTTTTCAAGAAACCATTATCCGATTTAATGGCGCTTTGAATGCAATAGATTTCTTTTGATGTTTTTGGACTTTTTGAACTTCCTAAATTTTGAAGTCCGTCTGTAAATAGTAAGATTTCTTCTCCTTTACAAGAATTCCAAGGCAATTGATTCAGCGTCGTTCCACCGTCGTAGGACAATTTATTAATCACTTGGATTAACTCATTGCTTCTTCCATTTTTGATGTGAAAAGTTTGAGCGGGTAATGCTTTGAATCCAAATGGAATGAATTCAACTTCCCCTTTTTTCATTGATTTTAGATACTTTTTCAGTAAACTGATTTCCTTTGGGATTTGAGATAGAAACCTAGAACTAGATACATCCCAAAGGATTGTGATTTTTTTCACTTGTTCTTTACGCGCATATTTTTGTGGAAGCTTGAGATTCGTGTGAAAGAAAATGCCATTTGTTTTTTGTTCGCATGCTGCTACCGTTTCAGATTGACGATTTGGAAGTCGAATAACAATGGGTTTGTTGGCTAAAAATTGTTTTTTCTGAACGAAGGTTTTATAAATTTTCGAAACTTCGGACAGTTTGAAATCATCAGAGCAAGAACGCAGGATGTTTGGATTTTCAGCTTCGCCAACGATTGAAAGTTGATAAGAGAATACAGGAATTTTTTCTTTGAAGAAGAGTGGGAGGTAGTAATACGCATGTTTGACATCCATCGCCAATTCATGCATGTATTCGATGATGATGTGCTTCGTTCCTTTTGATGGAACAGGGAAGACACGTAACTTAAAATTATTTCCTTGCGTTTTTTCGATTAATCCTGGATCGATTCCTTGTCGTACCGTTGCCTCGTAAGCCATGCGCGCTTTGACCTTTTCAACGGCTACACCGGGTCTCATTTCACCATTGACATCCATTGCAAAGTAGGAGATGGTTTGACCATCAGCAAGTGGAAATTGCAATTCAGCCTCTAAATCACGATTTTGCTCATTGTAAAAATACATGTCGTAGCGCGTGCGTGCCACACCATTTTCAATGGTTGATGAAATGGATAATTTGGAAAGTTTGACCGTCTTTTCGCGATCATTAGAAATTTTCAAAACGGGAACCGCTTTATTGGCTAGCAAGGTTTTTACTTGAATCAATCCATCCGTTTTACGATCTAGAAGTCCAGCATATGGATCTTTTTGTTTTGTTGGATATTCCGGACTATTCAAGTAGTTGAAGAGAAATCCACTCAAAATCGCGATCAATAAAATAAGTCCAAACCGTATGTGATTTTTAGAAGGAGTAGGAAAAGATATTTTCATGTGTAGACGTTTAGTGAGCATCTGTACAACTAAGTTAAGACATGGTTCAACATGTGTGCTAAAAAAACGTAAAGATTATAAAATTCTTACTGGAAATATTAGAAATAGAATTTCATAGCACATTCTAATCCAATTGAATTTGGACGAAGAATGGTGGATTTCGAAATCGATTTTAATGCATAGCTATATTTTGGAGCCAGCATAATGGAAAAATGTTTAGAAACAGGATATTCAGCACCAATTTGCAACAAATGGAAATACGAATTGGAAACGAGTTGAGATGAAACGTTGTTTCGAATAGTATTAAATCCTTGAATGTTTATGATTTGATTAGCTTGAGTTATGTGATTGTAAATTAATCCAGTTTTGATGGTGAATTTAATTTTGTTCAACTGAAATACAAAGCCCGCGGTTAATGGAACTTGAATGCTCTTTACGGAATTTGAAAGTTGATAATTCAAATGAAACGAAGTTGAATCTTGGAAATTCAATTCATTTTCTTCTTGATCTTCTGGGTCATCCATTAAATGGTCTTCATGAATGTGAAAGGAACCTATGGTAGATTCGAAATTCAATTGGTTCACTAATGGATCGATTTGTACGATTTGATTTTTAACATTTTGTTGAGAAAGATAGTTTAACGAACCAATCCCGATGCCTAATTCGAGGTGTCGTCCAAGCTGTGCTTGAAAACCTAGCTTGACATTCATGCTTGACAATCCTTTTTCGTTGCTTGAGTAGGATGTTCCTAGGCCATAAATATCGTCTTGTTTTAAGCGGTTAAAGGCAGTCGGTTCAAATCCGAAACTAGCAGAGAGAAAAGTAGGTAAGTGTCTTTTATAAGGTATTCCTTTGGCTAATGAAGTTGAGGTGGATGTTTGCAATAATGCGATGGGTTTAATAGAGAGTTTTTCTAGATTAAAGTCATTCTCTACATCCAAATGTAGCATGTTTGATTGCTCTAATAATAAATTTGTGAACGGAGCAGTAACTTGATCCGATGGGTTATTTTGGGAGGCTGTGTTAAGGTTTGTTACTGACAAAGCATTACTGTCTTGATTTGTTTTTTCAAGTTTTGGAACAGTTGCTAAAAAGTCAACTTGCTTGTTTATTGAAATAGATTGATTTCTCGAATCATTTACTAGAATTCCGTTTAAAGTTGATAAATGGTCTTTATGCTGCTGTGCTGGCTTTCCTTGACCAACAGGCAATTGAATTTCAGACAATGTTTTATTTTGAAGTGCTTGAACTTTTTCTGGCGAGTTCAATTTTACATCCTCTGTTTGTGCGCTTCTATTTTTATTTTGGATGGATGACAATTGAGATTTAGGATTCATTCCTTTTTCTCGAAGGTCATTGATATTCTTAGTAGCAACAAGTTTCGAGGCACCTTGACGCACACCTATAAAATATCCTGTTCCAAGAGAAATTAAAACGAGTAAGGCTGTTCCAATAATCCAATAGTAATTTTTAGACAGCACTTTTTGATCCGAACGAATGAGTTCATCGTTCAATCGTTTCCACAGGATATCTTCTGGAAAAGAAGCTTTTCCCTGAAGTTTTTCCTTTAGTTTGGATTCAAATGGATCAAGTTCTCTTTTCATGGGTTAGCTGACAATACTAAATAGCTTGGCTTCTTTGGTTAATAATTTGGTTTTTAACATTTTTTTTGCGTCGAATAGGTGTGACTTAGAAGTGCCGACGTTAATACCTAATTCATCGGCTATTTCTTTGTGTGAATATCCTTCAATTACATATAAGTTGAAAACGATTTTCGCTCTTGGCGGTAATTCTTGTACCATTGCGAGTAAATCTTCATGTGCTAGGTCATCTATAATGGATGGTTCAACATCTGAATAATGATCTATTACATGTAAATGCTCATTGGACTCATATCTTTTATTTGCGCGAATATGATCTATGGCAGTGTTGACAAAAACGCGTTTTATCCACCCAGGGAACTGATTTTTGTTTGATAATTTCGATAAGTTTTCAAACACTTTAATAAAGGCATCTTGAAAGATATCTTCTGCTTGACTTCTGTTTTTTGCATAGCGCAAACAAACATTAAACATTTGAGCTGAAAACAAATCGTAAAGTTCTTTTCGCGCCTTTTCATCACGTTGAATACAACGATCGATGAGTGCTTCGAAAATTTGAACTTCTTTTTGCATTAACCTAAAGACGTTTGAATATGCAATTAGGTTGGTAGGACACGTTTGAAGGGTTTTACTTGATAAGTAATACCAACCATCCACCAACTGTTCCTGCTAAACAAAGCACCAAAACACGCGCTTGAATGGCTGTCATTTTGATTTTCTGTCCTTCTCCTTCGCGAGACAAGGAAAGCACCATTAAACGCAAGTAAAGGTATGCTCCAATCAATGAAGCAATGATTGCCAAGATAACGAATGGTAAATAATTTGCAAATGCACTTGACAACAATAAGTATTTACCGAAGAATCCAGTGAATGGAGGAATTCCAGACATGGATAAAAGAGAAATAACCAATGTGATTCCAATAAGTGGATTCGAATAGCCAATTCCTTTCCAGTTTGTTAGTTCATCTGTTTCTTTCTCGACAATCATATTGATGGTTATCAATGCAATCGTTGAAGATGCGTATCCAATCATAAAGATCCACAAAGAAGCTTCACCAAATTGTTGGTTCAACACAGCGAACAATGCGAAACCAGTATTGGCAATACTCGAGTAGGCCATCATTCTTCGGAAAGATGTTTGTTTCAATGCGGAGATGTATCCTAAGAACAAAGAAACAATAATGGCAAAAAGTACCAATCCAGAAACAAATGGCGTTAATTGATTGAAAGTAAAATTAAATAAATGTACAAACGCAAATAAGGCTGCCAATTTCACGACAGATGCCATGTATGCCATCACTGCGTTTGAAGATCCTTGGTATACGTCTGGACCCCAAAAATGGAAAGGAACTGCTCCAACTTTGAACATGAACGCTGCCATCATCATCAATACGCCAATGTTTAACATTGGTGAATGCGACATGCCCATGTCGATTGCCATGCGGATTTCATTTAGTTCGAAAGATCCAGTTGAACCATAGACCAACGCAATACCAAACAACATAATTGCAGTAGCGAAAGATCCTGTAAAGAAATATTTCACGGATGCCTCAGATGCCAATGAATTTCCTTTTTGAATTCCAACAAGGACATAAATCGGAATGGATAATATCTCTAATCCTAAGAAGAACATGAACATGTTACTGAATCCGATTAAACACAAAGCTCCAGTTAACGAAAATAGAATTAGTCCGTAGTAATCAGCTGTGTGTTCGTCTTCTTCTTTGTAAAAGACATGTCCCATTAACACCGCTATTAATGTTAATCCAATGGCCAATAAAGCGAACATTTGTTGTGTTCGTGAAAACGTTAATCCGTTGTAAGAACTAAAGATAGATTCGTAATCATTGATGTAAAACATGGAAATAAATGCACCAACTAAGCCGATCGAAGTGACAGCAAGTGTCAATTCACTCTTTTTTAACATTCCAACAAAC
>CANHMH010000038.1 GCA_947461635.1 Flavobacteriales bacterium
AGGAATTGAATGCCATGAATAAGGATACCTTAATGGAAAAACTTGGTATTCAATATGTTGAAATTGGAGAGAACTATGTCGTTGCATCGATGCCTGTCGATCATCGCACCAAACAACCAATGGGACTTTTACACGGCGGAGCAAGTGCTGCATTAGTGGAAACGGTTGGATCCTTGGGTTCCCTCCTACTGATCGACCACGAAACACACTACGCTGTTGGACTCGAAGTCAGTGCGAATCATGTCGGTGGAATCCAAACAGGTGAAGTATTAGCAAAAGCAACACTCGTTCATGGTGGGAAAACCACACATTTGTGGTCCATTGAAGTGCGTGAAAAAGATACCAATCGATTAATCTGTACAGGAAAGCACACGGTAATGGTACTTCAAAAGAAATGAGATGAACATCCATCGAACGGAATTTCTTTCCGCCAAACAGTTCGCAGAAATCAATGCGCTTTGGAATGAGGAGTATCCACTAAAATTAAAGGATCGTCTCGCTTTACTTTTGGAGAACAATACGAAATCAATCCACTTTTATCTATTGGATGAATTTGAACAAATCATAGCTTGGTCAGTACTTTTTGAAAAAGAACAGGATTTACGTTTTTCCATACTGGTTTCTCGGGAACATCAAAAGCAAGGACTCGGCTCTATTCTTTTAATCGAAATGAAAAAAGAAGACTTGGCTTTTTCAGGCTGGGTCATCGACCATGACTTGGACCTACTTTCGGATGGAAGCAACTATCCATCACCATTGAGTTTTTACCTGAAAAACGGTTTTAAAGTGGATGAATCCCATCGCTTAAACAATGAAATGATCAAAGCTGTATTGGTTCGGCATCAACCAGCGAAATAAACTTCGTTCGCTTTTACTCTCTTCACCACAAAAAACTTACTCCCTTCTCTCCCCGATCTGCTGTCTCCACATGGCGTAGTACAAACCTTTTTCAGCAAGTAATTCCTCGTGTTTTCCTGTTTCGACTATAACTCCTTTTTCGAGAACGAAAATCTTGTCTGCATGCATGATCGTGGATAATCGGTGAGCAATTAAAACAGTAATGTGCTCTTTGTGACTTCCAATTGAACGAATGGTATTGGAAATCGCTTCTTCGGTAATGGAATCCAAAGCGGAAGTCGCTTCGTCAAAGACTAATAAGCGTGGATTGCGAATCAAGGCACGTGCAATGGACAAACGTTGTTTCTCTCCGCCTGAAAGTTTCATTCCACCTTCACCGATTACTGTGTCGATTCCGTGCTCACTGCGTGCTAACATGCTTTCACACGACGCTTGACTCAACGCGAAGTCCAATTGATCTTGTGTTGCTTCAGGCTTGGTGAATAATAGGTTTTCACGAATCGTTCCAGCGAATAACTGCGTATCCTGTGTAACAAACCCCAATTGCTGTTGCAATTCGTCGCGATCAATGCTCGTGGATTCAATTCCGTTGTAGTAGATTTTTCCCGTTGGTGTGGAATACAAGCCTACGAGCAATTTCACCAAGGTGCTTTTTCCAGATCCACTTGGGCCTACAAACGCGACTGTTTCGCCTTTTTGCACTTCAAAGTTGATGTTACTTAGAGCATCGTAACTCGAGGATTTATGTCTAAACGTCAAATCACTGAACGCTAATTTCTCAATTGCATTCAATGGAATCGGATTTTCTGGTTTCTCTTCAATCGGCGTGTTGATGATTTTTTCGAAATTATTCAAGGATGCTTCCGCCTCACGGTAAGCAATAATGACGTTCCCTACCTCTTGCAATGGTCCAAAAATGAAGAAGGAATAAAATTGCAAAGTCATGATTTGTCCAAGTGACAAGGATCCGTGGAACAATAAATACATCAAGATAAACATGATGGACTGACGCAATAAGTTCACCGTTGTTCCTTGAATGAAGCTGATACTACGAACTTGACGTACTTTTTTCAATTCTAAAAGAAGGATTTTACGCGTCCGGTCGTTCAAACGATCTGTTTCCTGCTGTGTTAAACCCAAACTTTTGATCAATTCGATGTTACGTAAACTTTCCGTCGTACTTCCCGCCAATTGCTTTGTTTCGCTCATGATGGTCATCTGTACTTTCTTGATGCGTTTGGATAAGAAACTAATGAAGAAACTCAATCCAGCAGCTGAAAACAAGTATAAAAGAATTAATCCAGGTTGAACCGTAAAAGCGTACACCATGACAAATACCAATCCAACAATCGAGACAAAAAGAATATTTATAAAACTCATGATGAATCGCTCGGCATCCGTACGTACTTTTTGAAGGATGTTCAATGTTTCACCACTGCGCTGATCTTCGAATTCATTGTAAGCAATTTGCAAGGTATGCTTGAGTCCATCTGTGTAAATGTCAGCGCCCAACTTTTGAATGATTAGGTTTATGCTATAATCCTGAAATGCCTTCGCTGTACGACTCACCATTGCGACACCAATTGCTGCGGCAATTAACCAACCGATACCACTAATAAACTGTGATTCAGTAAAATCCTTCGGATGCGTTGCAAATCGATCTAAAATCTTCCCAAAAATAAAAGGATCTAACAAAGAGAAAACTTGATTGATACTCGCTAAAACAAGGGCTAAAAAAACCAATGATTTGTAGCGTCCTAAATAACTGAAAAGAATTTTCATGGGAGGTTTTATTTGAAGGCACAAAAGTACAAAACTATTCCGGTCTAGTGCCTTGAATCCATTCGGATACTTTACAGAATGTGTATCTTTGAACACAATCCAATTCTGTGTGTTAGAATTGTAGTCAAATAGTGAAAAGGATAGATGCTTTATTACCGATTTCCTGGAAAAGAAATAGTCAGCAGAAAAGGTTGTTTTAAACCGAATTTAACTGATGATATTCAAGGTTTTATATTATCTGATTTCAATCAAAAAAATAAGTTCGTTTTCACATCAAGTTCACTTGAAAATAACGACGTAAAAAAACCGGAAGTTCCTTTTGTCATATCAAAAGAGGATTACATTAAAAAAGCTAGTGAAATCATCGAAATACTATCTTCCAATCAATCTTTAAAGAAAATCGTTTATTCGCGCATCAAGGAAGTTTTCCTTTTGACAAATGGATTGACTTTGTTTGAACGCTTGACTCAAGCGTATCCAACGGCATTCGTTTATTATTTTCAAGACCCGCAATTAGGAGAATGGATTGGCGCATCACCGGAAATATTGGTAAGTGGAAAAAACGGTCAATTTGAAAGCGTGGCTTTGGCTGGAACAAAAAAAGCGAATGAAACAAGGGGTTGGGGCGAAAAGGAAAAAGAAGAACAAGCCTTTGTGAGTCATTATTTAACTGAATTATTGCAAAATCACAACGTTTCTGATTTAAGATCTGAAGAACCAAAAACAGTTCAAGCCGGACCTTTATCGCACCTACGAACCGATTTTCAATGGAAGTCAGATTCGCTTCAAGCATGGCAAATCGCAAAAGACCTCCATCCTACTCCAGCTGTCAGCGGAACTCCTGTTCAAGAAGCAAGTGAATGGATTTTAAACAATGAAAAGCACGATCGATCTTTCTACTCCGGAATGATTGGAGAATTGCAAGCCGAGGAAATGAACATCTTTGTCAACTTGCGTTGTGCCCAAATTATTGGAGACCGAATCTTCCTCTATATTGGTGGTGGATTTACTGCTGAATCAGATCCTGAAAAAGAATGGGAAGAAACCGAAAATAAAAGCAAAACCCTACTAAACCTCCTTTAAATTTTGGTATTTTTGCGGGATGATTTCTAGCTCTAAAATCATGGTGCAATTGATTGTCGATCAGCTTTTAGCTTACGGCATTCGAAAAGTGGTTGTTTCTCCTGGGTCGAGAAATGCTCCTTTTTCCATTGCCTTTGATGAACACCCTGAAATCGAGACATTTGTGGTTCATGACGAACGTTCCGCTGGATTCATTGCACTCGGAATGGCACAAGAACTAGGTGAAACCGTTGCGCTTTGTTGTACTTCCGGAAGTGCTTGTTTGAATTACTATCCTGCTGTATCCGAAGCGTATTACCGCTCTGTTCCACTTTTAGTATTGTCCGCCGATCGTCCCGCATCGTGGATTAACCATGGTGATGGTCAAACGATTGTTCAACGCGATGTCTATAAAAATCACATTCTTGGAAGTTTGGAATTAGACGAAGATTTGTTTGATCAAATACCCATCGAAACGCAACAACGAAATCTAGCTTCTTTGTTGCAAATAAATGAAAGCAATTGGAAAGGTCCCATTCATTTGAATGTGGGATTAAACGAGCCACTTTATCAAACGGTTGAAAAAACAATGGATTATGGTTTTCGTTTGCCAGCTCCTTCCCTACCAAAACACATAGAGGATGCTGAAATGAGTGAAATCATTTCTGAATTCAACGAATACAAAACACTCGTATTGTGCGGACAAATGGAGTCAAATCCAAGATTGCAACAGGAGCTTATGAAGTTTGCTTCTTTTCCAAATGTTGTAGTGTTGGTGGAGAATACGTCAAACATCCAACATGAGCGCTTCATTCATTGCATTGACCGCACCTTAAATGGTTTTGATCAAAATGATGCTTCTTTTGCACCGGAAATCCTTGTGACAATTGGTGGAGCCGTAGTTTCGAAACGAATCAAAGCGTATTTGCGTAAAGCAAACATTCTAAAACACTATAAACTCGGTGCGGAATTCCCGGAAATGGATACCTATCGTTGTTTAACGAAGTCCTTTCCTGTCTCAGGGGATGATTTTTTCGCTCAAGTAAACGAACATGAGTTACAAGCGAACAAACACAATTTCAATGGTAAATGGAAACGCTTGGATATACTAGCAAAAGACCGCGCATTGGACTTTGTTTCAGAATTCACCCATTTGACAGACCTTCAAGTTTTTCAAACGATACAGGATTTACTTCCAGGAGACTCGGTTTTGCATTTAGCAAATAGCTCCGTTGTTCGCTATGCGCAATTATTCGATCCAATTCTCGGCGTCCGCTATGAGTCCAACCGTGGAACGAGCGGAATTGATGGATCTACGAGTACAGCACTTGGTGCAGCCATTGTTCAAACCAATAAGCAACATGTTCTGATTAGCGGTGACATCTCTTTTCTCTATGACAGCAATGCTCTTTGGTACGAACCATTCCCGCGTAATTTCAAAATGATTGTCATTCAGAACTATGGTGGCGGAATCTTCCAGATTATCCCAGGACCAGCTGAATCGAAGCAAAGAGAACGTTTTTTCGAAGCAAAACAAGCAAAAAGTCCTGCATCCATTGCTCAAGCTTTTGGACTTCAAACGAAAACACTTACTTCCTTGGATGAATTGGAAGAATATTTACCTTTGTTCTTTGAGGAAAGTTGTGAAACGCAGGTATTGGAAGTCCAAACAGATGACCGTAACAATGCCACAGACTTAAATCGATATTTTGAATTTTTAAGAAACTAGTAAACTTACATGGAACATTTACTCTCGTCATTTCAAATTTTAGAAACAGTTCAAGGTTGGACTTACCTCCTTATTTTAACCTTGTTGGAAATCGTTCTTGGTATTGACAACATTATCTTTATTTCCATTGTAACGGATCCGCTTCCTGCTGTCAAACAGCGCAAGGCACGTTTAATCGGATTAAGTTTAGCCTTGGTCATTCGTATCTTAATGTTAAGTGTTATTTCTTGGGTGATGACTTTGGATCAACATCCTTTATTCACGGTAATGGGACAATCTTTTACAGGACATAGTTTGGTTTTATTAATTGGTGGATTATTCTTGATTTACAAGTCCGTTACTGAAATGCATTCCAGTGTCAAAGGAATGGAAGAAGGACATAAATCGAAAATAAAAAGCACTTTGCGTGGTGTTATTTTGCAGATTGTGATCATTGACTTTATCTTTAGTTTTGATTCCGTTATATCAGCAGTTGGGATGACAAATGATATTTCACATGAAACGCATGGCAATCCTTTAATCATTATTGTTCTAGCAGTTGTTATCTCGATGATCGTCATGTTGCTGTTTGCAAGGCCGATTAGCGATTTCATTAATAAACGTCCAACCATCAAAATGATTGCACTCGGATTCCTCGTAACCATTGGAGTCATGTTAATTGCGGAGTCTTTTGGAGAACACGTTCAGAAAGGTTATATTTATTTCGCCTTAGTTTATTCCTTAGTGATTGAATTCCTGAACATCAAAATGCGCAAAAACAAGAACGCGTGACACCCGCTGAGGCCTCGAATCATTTAGGGCTTTCCAACTATGAAGATTTGGATGAAGCAGTTGAAATGAACTTGTTTCAATGTCGGCAGGAATTGATTCAAAAGGCAGATCACGTTTTGCTATTTCCAGCAAAAGAAAAGCGCTTAAAACTCTTACAGTTGGCATCAGAAACGTTGGGATATACGTTCGATGAAGTATTACACTGTCAAGAATTAACACAAAGTCAATCTAAACGGATAGAAGATCACTTTCATTGCCTTCAAGTCAATCGCTCACGTCTTTTAAAGGAAACAGGAGAAGTAAAGTCCTTTCTGAGATTGGTGCACGTTCAAGAACAGTTAAAGCGAAACTATCAATTCTGGTCCGTGTTTTGGAATGACATGAAGTTATTAAATCATCCAGATGTGAAATTGTCTGAATTAATAGATTCGATGCGTTTTTTGCAAGTCATTCATCAGTGGAAAGAACAAGGAATGGAAGAACTTCATCAGTTGGACTCTACGAAAATCCCGATTGACATCCAAGTAGAAATCCTTCGTTTGCAACAGGTTTCGGCTAAACTTTCTTAAGCTTACTCTGCTCCTCCTTCCGCTCCTGGAAGTTTAGACTTATTGGACATTTCGAGCTTACCAAACTTGTAACTTGCGGAAATGTAGAGGCGTCTTGTTAACCATTTGAATTCGGCCGTTTGTTCAACTCCAGGTCGATTCACTTGCATGTAGAATCCTTGTTTATTAAAGATGTCCGTTACACGAGCGCCAACAGACCATTTTCCACCCTGAAGTTTCTTTTCAAAAGCTAAATCAATTGGACCTTGTCGTTGCGCAATTCCTTGAACAGTCACTCGTGGACCATTATACGTCACACTCAACTGAAGTGTTGCTGTTTTCTTCCAAAATTCGACAGAAGAATTATACTTGAAATTGTGGTTGAATCCTTGACGGTTAGGTAAGTCCAATTGATTGGTAACATACCAAATATAATTCGCATTGTAAGAAAAGGTGTTTTTCCACCAAGTTTTGGGACGAAACATCCAAACGAATTCAGTTCCAAGACTTTTTGTTTCTGCAATGTTCATAAATGTCACAGCGCTTGTTCCATTTTCATAAAACTCCTTCACCCGAGAAATGACACCTGTACTATTGCGATAATAGGTGCTTGCAGTAATGGAGTATTTCGCTTTTTCCAAGGAATAACCTAAATCAAAGGAATGAATGAATTCTGGCTGTAAATACGGATTTCCTGTGCGTAAATTAAATGGATCGGAGTAATTCGTAAATGGATTCAAATCCGCAGATGAGGCACGTGTAATTCGACGGCTATAACTTAAACTAATTTCTGATTTTGGCTTCAGTACATAACGCAAATGTGCTGAAGGGAATAAATTCATGTATCTATTGACAATTCGAATGGAATCAGTTACCAAATTTGGTATTTGATACGCATTCTCTGCACGCAGTCCACCTTGAAACTTCACGCGATTAATTTGCTGACCATAAACGGCATAAACGCTGTAAATTTGCTCATTGTACTCGTAAAGAAAATTGGCAAGACTATCGATTTCATTCATTTGTGTCGTCCAGTTATAGGTATTTGAAACAGGATTGACGCTTTGATCTCGAATAATGGCTTTTACGCCGGATTCAAATCGTGCCCCTAATTTTGGGAATAAATAAGTGAAATCCGTTTGAAGCGTAGTAATGTTGTTTTTTTCCGTGTTTCGTAGTTCTTGAATAAGTGATGGATAACTTGTTAATGTTGAATCTGGTGTGTAGTAGTTTTGCGTGTAAAATCCTTGGATATTTTCGTTTCCAAGGGATTGTGTTGCATCGACCGTTAAATTCCCTCGTTCGTTTTTCAAATCGTATTTATAATTCACATTAAAATCAACGTTCCGTTGTTGCGAAGGATCGTAAGATGAACGTAACCAAAGACTATCCCTTTGACCAAGTAAATCATAAGAAGAATTCCACAAATCTCCGGTTCTGTCTCTGACACCAATGTTACCTGTCGCGGAGAATCCAAGCGTATTTCTCGCTTTTAAATTGACATCCATACCAAAACGAAAGGTTTGACCAGCATTTAAATCTGTCCCAACACGACTTTGATCCAAGTTAAAATAGGAACTCCCCGAACCTTGCGTGATTTTTGAATAATTGTTTCTGTATCCTTCTAGGTAACGTGCATTGTATGTACCATAAATATTAAAAATACCGGTTCGGTAACTCAATGACAAATTGCCCTCGCCAACATAGCCTCCTTTTTGAAAAGTAGTGGCTAGGTTCGTTGAAACCAATCCATTGAATCCATTTAGCTTATTCTTTTTCAAAACGATGTTTATAATTCCCGAAGTACCATCCGGATCATATTTTGCTGAAGGATTCGTAACTATTTCAATGCGTTCAATAGAACCTGCAGGAAGGGCATCCAACAATGTTTTACCATTTCCACCACTCAAAGAACTCGGACGTCCATCAATAAGAACAGTCACAGATCCTTCACCGCGCAACATTACTTTACCATCTTGGTCAACTTCAACGGATGGAAGTCTTTGAAGTATGTCATTCGCTGTTCCTCCTCGAACGTTTAAATCCTCGGCAACATTGTAGATTTTTTTGTCAATTCCAGCTTTTAACACATCTTTCTCTGCAATCACCTTGATTTCACGTTCGGTTTTCTCACTGATTCTTCTCATTTTCAAGGTTCCGACATTGAAAATTGGCAGTGCCGTTTTCACTGTAATGGCAGAAACTAAAATCGGATCAAAATTCGCAAAGGTTATTTTTAAGTAAAATGAACCATACTGACATGGAATAGTGTATTTACCATCAACCGTGGTAAATGCTCCGGTAACAATAGAAGAATCCGAAGCTTTAAAAAGCTTAACGGAAACATATTCCAATGGCTTTCCTGTTTGTTGATCAACAATCTTTCCAATGACCATTCCGTCTTCGTTTATTGGTGCTTTTTGACCGAAACTAGATTGAACGAATAAAACGTTAATGGATAATAGAATAAAGAGATATTTCATAAGTACTGCAAAAATACAAAAAGCAGTTTGATGAAGTTGTAAAATAAATCAACTTGTAATCAGATAAAAAATGAGAAATGCTTAAGACTTTTAGTTCATAATTTAAACAATTAGCCAAAAAAAATTATCTTTGCGACTTAAATAACAAAATGATGATTGAAAATTTAAGTTTAGAAGAATTAAAAGCTAAATTCAATAACAATAAAAAATTCAAATTAGGAACATATATTGTTGGTGGATTATTAACTGCTGTTTTATTGTTTTTTGTTTACCGCCAAATGATTTGGGTTCCGGCAAACGAGAAGTCAAATGACGGATGGTGGGTTGCAATGAACTACATTTCTAAAGATTCAACTGATCAAGCAATCAAAGTTTTGGTTCCTTTCGTTAATAACAATGACGGAAAAACGGGTGGAGAAATTGGACAATACCTTTTGGCTACTCAGTACATGAAAAAAGGCGATTACCGCAAAGCAATTAAAAACCTTGAAGGTGTTTCGATTGACGATTCATACATTAGTGTCTTCTCTATCGGTTTACAGGGTGATTGTTATTCAGACATGAAAAAGTATGACAAAGCTCTTGAATTCTATACGCAGGCAGCTGATGCACAAGACAATGAATTAACAACACCAATGTATTTGTTCAAAGCAGGTCTTGTTTCAGAGAAATTGAAAAAGAATGAAGATGCTTCTGGATTTTACACACGCATTCGTGACGATTATCCTGCTTATGCATCACAAAACGGAATTGAAAAATACATCGCTCGTGTGAGCACTAAATAAGAAAGACGATGGCGACAGCCAACAAAAATCTATCTTCGTATTCAACTGAAAATATAATCAATGGTGCCGATTTTCAAATCGGCATTGTTGTTTCTGATTGGAACGACCACATCACCAATCGCTTGATGGAAGGGGCTATTGCTACTTTACTTGAAAATGGTGTTGTAGAATCGAATATTCACATTCAACGTGTTCCTGGTGCTTTTGAATTACCATTAGGTGCTCAGTATTTCTGCGATCGCGGCGATATTGATGGTGCAATTGCCATTGGTGTTGTGATTCAAGGAGAAACACGTCACTTCGACTTTGTCTGTTCAGGTACAACGCAAGGAATCATGGATGTGATGTTAAAAACCAATAAACCGGTCGCATTTTGTTTGCTCACGGATAACAACGAACAGCAGTCAATTGATCGCGCCGGAGGTAAACATGGAAACAAAGGAATCGAAGCAGCAGCAGCTTGCTTGCAAATGATCTCCAACAAAAAGAAATTCGCTTAACTTTAGCACATGACATTAATTAAATCAATATCTGGTATCCGTGGAACCATTGGTGGAACTGTGGACAATGGTTTAACACCAATCGACGCAGTGAAATTTGCAGCAGCATATGGATCTTGGTTGATGGAGAGAAATCCAGGAAAAAAAATTCGCGTCGTAATTGGACGTGACGCACGTATTTCAGGCGCAATGATTTCGGATTTAGTCGTATCTACACTAATTGGACTTGGAATTGACGTCATCAACCTTGGACTTTCAACAACGCCAACGGTTGAAGTAGCTGTTCCATTGGAACATGCACAAGGTGGAATCATTTTAACAGCAAGCCATAATCCAAAACAATGGAATGCCTTGAAATTGTTAAACGAAAAAGGTGAATTCATCAGCGGAAAAGACGGCGAAGAAGTTTTGTCCATTGCCGAGCAAGAACGTTTTGTTTTTGCGGAGGTGGATGATTTAGGAACGGTTCGTAATGATGATTCATACCTTCAAAAACATGTTGATGCGATTTTAGCTTTGCCATTAGTAGACAAGACCGCAATTGCCGCTGCAGACTTTAACATTGTTGTGGATGCGGTAAATTCAACAGGTGGTATTTTTGTTCCTGCCATGTTGCGTGCATTAGGTGTAACGAAAATCACAGAAATGTACTGTGAACCAACTGGGCATTTCCCACACAATCCAGAGCCATTACCGGAGCATTTGACAGATTTATCCGCGAAAATACTCGAAGTAAATGCTGATTTCGGAATCACAGTCGATCCAGATGTCGATCGTTTAGCATTGGTGTGTGAAGATGGATCCATGTTCGGTGAAGAATATACGTTGGTTGCTTGTGCTGATTACGTACTGAAACACACACCAGGATCAACGGTTTCGAATTTATCTTCGACGCGAGCATTACGTGATATCACAGAGGCACGTGGCTTGACTTACGCTGCTGCAGCAGTAGGCGAAGTGAATGTTGTCACTAAAATGAAAGAAGTGAACGCAGTAATTGGTGGTGAAGGAAATGGTGGAATCATTTATCCTGAATTGCATTATGGACGTGATTCACTCGTTGGAATTGCTTTGTTCTTAAGTCACTTGGCTCATGAGAAAAAAAGTGTTTCAGCACTTCGCGATAGCTATCCAAAATACACGATTTCTAAGAATAAAATCGAGCTCACTCCAAACATTAATGTGGACAAAGTCCTAGCGGATATGGCAGCCAAATATGCACACGAAGAAGTCGACACGACTGACGGCGTAAAAATTTACATTGCGAAAGAATGGGTACATTTGAGAAAGAGTAATACGGAGCCAATTATTCGAATTTATTCAGAAAGCAAAGATGAAAATGCTGCTAATGATTTAGCACAGCGCATCATTGAAGAAATTAAAGCGTGCATCTAAGGACATAAAATGAAATTCGAACATAAAAAACAAAAAGTAGCCGACGTCAATGTCTTCGTTAAACGTGTATTTCGATACATGCTTTTTGCTTTAGTTCTCATTGTTTTTTCAGTCGGAATTGGAACCATTGGTTATAAGTATTTTGGTGCGCCGAGTTGGGTGGATGCATTTCATATGGCTTGCATGATTTTAACCGGAATGGGGCCTGTAATTCCATTAGACACTGACGCAGCAAAGTTATTTTCTAGCTTTTACGCACTTTATAGTGGAGTTGCATTTCTTACGTGCACTGCTGTTTTCTTTTCCCCAATCATACATCGTTTGTTGCACATGTTGCAAGTAGATGACGAAGCAATTTAATTTTTTTTTCTCTTTTTTTAAGGTTCCTTAAAATAAATAGTTACTTTTGACGTTAGTAACACAAAACGTTACTATGATAAAGCTTTTTGGGAATAAAGAAACAGAGAAAATCTACTTGGGTGTTGTGTCCAAAAAGTATCCTCCTGACATTCAGCAAATAGCACGTCGAAAGTTAAAAATGCTTCATGCGTCTCAAAACTTAAAAGATTTGCGCATTCCTCCTGCAAATCGCTTGGAGAAGTTAAAAGGCGACCTTTCCTCCTATCATAGTATCCGTGTGAACCAGCAGTGGCGTATCATTTTCATTTGGTATGAAAATGATGCCCTAGATGTACAACTAGTAGATTACCATTAAAAGAAAAAGTCATGGAAAAGTTAAAAAACATTCATCCCGGAGAAGTATTACTCGAAGAGTTTTTACTACCGCTTGAAATTACTCCGTATCGTTTGGCAAAAGAAACCTTCCTACCCCAAACACGCATCAGTGAAATCCTGAAAGGAAATAGACGCATCACTGCAGATACCGCACTTCGTTTCGCAAAATATTTCGGAACCACAGGTAAATTCTGGCTCATGTTACAAGACGACTATGATCTCGAGCATGAGCAAGGATTGAAAGAATTAGAGCTTAAGGAAATCAAACCGTTCAAAAAATAACTTACTTCTCTTTGAACACGGCATCACTGATGCCTTTATTTACTTTGTAATTTGTTAATTTGATGACAATAGTACCCTTTTGATCCTTATCAGCAGTTTTCTTCTTTTGCTGATCCGTTTTATTTAAATCTGCGGCCACACTTTTGGGCATTTTAAATTTCTTGACGTCAATCGTAAAGGTTAATTGATTGGGAAGTCCGAATTGAACCTCTGTTCCATACGCGTAATCGACAATGACTGTTCCACTAGAACGTGTTGTCACTTGTGAGCGTAAAATGACATCTCTTTTGGTATCGATCCAAAGTTTCGCTAGAATTATCTCACTCGTCTCCCCAGTTGGAATCACTGTGATTAAGTTCGTTTTGATTTCACTGATGGTTTTAACCCCACTTGATACTGCCATATAGGACCCTTTGTTCATCAAGAAAGCATTCACGTCGGTAAATCCTTGTTTCGGTAAAATCGCAATGCCTTTGGAAACCACTTTGAATTTATCCTTCTGCTTAAAATAAATCGACGCGTTAACGGGCATTATTTTAATGAGTGGAATATTGGCTTTGATATTGGCGTCCACCGAATAGTCTTTAACTGAATTTAACTTTTGAACGACTTGTTGAATCACAACATTCGCATCCACTTCTTGTGAAAAAGAAGTTAAGGAATGAAGAACGAATAATACACTTAAAATAGTTTTCATTAGGATGTGATGTCTTTTTTATTGAATTTGTAGACTGCAATTAATACCAATATGATGTTATGTGCAACAAGAATGGATACTGAATTTCGAATGGTTGTCCAAGGAACTGGATCTTCAAAAAACGAGCGCCAAGAAGCCATGTGTGTGGTGAAAAGAAAGGGTTTTATCGAATCAAAGACCGAAACGTCTAACGTTCCAATAATGGTAAAGAGAATGATGATCGACATGGTACTCACGATTGGACCAATGGAATTCTCTGCGAAAGCCGACAAACAAATGGACAAGGTAGAAATCGTCAGCAATGCTAAATACGCTACTCCAAAGCTTAATCCATAGCGCCACAAAATGTCTTGTTCTTTCAAAATCACCAATCCATCACTGTTTAACACAATTAAATCACCTGATCCAAAAATCCATTTTCCAACGATTAATGCTAAGAATCCAAGCCATAAAGTAAGGATTAACGTATACACAGCACCTGCAATAAATTTTGAAAGCACGATTTGTGTCCGTGAAATCGGTTTTGCTGCCATCATTCGGATTGTACCCATCGCCGCTTCTCCAGAAATCAAGTCACCTGTAACCAAGGAAACCAAAAGTGGGATATGTACAATCAACATTTGAAGTATGATAAACGCAATCAGATTCCCATTCAAAATATTGCCATTGAAGGACAATGTTTGTTCAAAGGATGCAGTAACAAAGGAAATAAACGATTTTCCATCCGCCTTCATGGCAAATAATATCAGTAATACAAGAAGTGTTAACGCACCAATTCCTAGGTAACTTCTTGGTTTTGCGAGAATTTTAACAAACTCGTTATAGGTGTTTTTCAGTAACATTAGGATTGAATTATTTTCATGAAAAAATCTTCGAGTTTTCTTTTTGGCTCCATAGCGTGAACCTCCACGCCTTCTTGAACTAATAAGCGATTTAAACTTGGAACAAGCTGTTTTTCAATTGTCACTTCAATGATGCGTTCATTGATTTTCTTGAAACTTGCACTTTGAAAACTTGCTTGAAGCACATTCACTGTTTTCTCCATGTCATTTACTTCCATCTGAACAACCATTTCTTGGGCATTCAGCAATTCCTTCACATCACCTTCAATGATTGATTGTCCTTTATTGATGATGACCATTCGATTCGAGATCAACTCAATTTCCGATAATTGGTGTGACGAAAGAATAACTGTTTTATTTTGTTCAGATTTCAAGCGCAAGATCAAATTTCGAATTTCAACGATTCCTTGCGGATCTAAGCCAGTCGTTGGTTCATCCAAAACAATTAAATCTGGTTGATGTAGCAATGTCTGCGCAATCCCTAATCGCTGTTTCATCCCGTGAGAGAATCCGCCAACTTTATCTCGGTTTCGTCCATTTAGTCCAACGAAATCCAACATTTCAGCGATTTCTTTTTTGGAAACATCCTTTCCTGAGATACGTGCGAAAATCGCTAAATTCTTTTCAGCGGAGAGATAACGGTAAAAATCTGGTTTTTCAATGATACTCCCAACCCTCGAAAGAATTTCGTTACGATGTTGATTCAGGTCTTTCCCAAATAATTGAATTTGTCCTTTGTCTGGTTTAATGAGAGATAACATGCAACGTATCGTTGTACTCTTCCCTGCTCCATTTGGACCAAGAAATCCAAACACATCTCCTTTATTCACCGTAAAGGAAACATCCTTCACTGCTTGAAAACTCCCGAAGTTTTTCGCGAGGTGTTGAACCTTTATTATTTCGGTATTTTCCATGCTTCAAAGTTAAGTAAATGTTTGTGCGTTTGACTCACTTTTTATTTGGAAAAATCTCCTCTACTTTTTTCGTTCTGTATTGGAAAATTTGATTCAATTTTGGCTTCACAATTATTGGGTGAACCAGTTTCCCTAGAATACCAAAAGGGACTTCATAACTTACGATATCTGTCATTTCCACTCCACCGTCTACTTCTTTAAAGTGATGCTCATGGTGCCAAATCGCATAAGGTCCTTTTCTCTGTTCATCGATGAAGAATTGTCCTTCTTTCACTGCCTTTATCTCTGTAATCCAAGTCATTGGAATTCCCAACAAAGGAGTTACTTTATATTCAATCATCATTCCTTCATACATCTTTGATGGAAGATCCGTTTTAATGATGAATCCCATTCCTGGAGGAGTAATTTCTTTCAAATTCCCTGGGGATGAAAAATAATCCCAACATTCCTTCATGGTTGCGGGAATAAACTGCGTGGTCTTTAATTGATACATGCTTTTAAAACATGAGAATGCGAAGATTGTTCATCCAAAAGATCGAAACTCAATGAAATAATTTTTTGTTCGGTTTAGTACCCATTTTCACCTCTAAAATCCCTCCACTGACAATTTGTTCGTGTGTAATAAAGGGTTTCAATAGCGCAACACCATTTAAGCGTATGGATTGAATGTAAACATTGTTCTTCGCTTGGTTTTCAACCACAATGTTGAAGTTTTTTCCTTGCGATAAGTGAATCATTGCTGATTTGACACTTGTACTTGTGATGGCATATTCATTAGAACCTGGAGCAACAGGATAAAATCCCAAAGCAGTAAAAATATACCACGCACTCATTTGTCCACAGTCGTCGTTCCCTCCTAGTCCGTCTGGTTTTGCTTTGTATTGTTTTGGAAGAATCATGCGCGTACACGCTTGTGTTTTCCATGGTTGACTTGTGAAATTGTATAAGTAAGGAACATGATGTGAGGGTTCGTTTCCATGTACGTAATTCCCTATGATTCCATCCCGCATGATGTCTTCTGTCTCTGCAAAGTACTTATCTGGCAGTGACATCGTAAACAAGGAATCTAAATGCTCAACAAAACGTTTTTCTCCACCCATTAAAGCAATTAAACGTGTTGGATTCTGCGGAACATACAAGGAGTAATTCCAAGCATTCCCTTCAATAAATCCTTGTCCATGTGTGCTTAGGACATCAAATTCCTTTTTAAAACTTCCATCCGCCATTCGTGGACGCATAAACCCAATGGAGGAATCGAATTGATTTTCAAAATAACCAGAACGTTTTTGATAAACCGAAAACAATGAATCTTGTCCCATTTTTTTCGCCATTTGAGCAATACACCAATCATCATACGCATATTCCAAAGTCTTAGAAACAGAATTTCCACTTAAATTTTCCGGGACATATTTATAGTCAAGGTACGTACCTAATCCTTCATAAAATCGTTGATTCGACGTTGTTACCGCCGCTTTTAGTGCACGCGCATAATCCAATCCAGGATTGTTTTTAATCATGGCATCAGCCAGTACCGAAACACTATGATAGCCAATCATGCACCAATTTTCATTTGCATAATGTGACCAAACGGGAAGCATGTGGTGTACACTTTGGTCGTAATGCGCTAACATGGATTCGATCATATCAGCATTGACTTTTGGTTGCATTAAATTCAAGAAGGGATGTTGTGCTCGATAGGTGTCCCACAATGAAAATGTCGTGTAATTCTCAAATCCATCTGCCTGATGAATCCGTTGATCCAACCCTTTGTATCGGTGATCCACATCCATGTAAATGGTTGGACCCAAAAACGTATGATACAGCGATGTATAAAAAGTGACCTTTTCATCTTCACTCAAAAAATCTGCTTGAATAAGGTTCAATTTTTCATTCCATTTTACTTGTGCGTTTTGAACGTAGGTATTAAAGTTCCAATGTGGACATTCCGTCTTAAGGTTTAATAGCGCCCCATCGATATCCACCGAAGATAAAGCAACCTTCATTTTCACATCTGTTTCATTTCCGAACTTAAAAACCGCTTTTAAACCTTCTCCAGCTGCTTCTGGAAAATTGTGTTCCAAATCAAATTTTCTCCAAAATCCATTATAAGCTGTTGGTTTTACATTTTTAAATCCATATTCTGTGATGGGTTTTGAAAAAGAAATCGCAAAATACACCGTTCGTGATCGCGCCCAACCGTTTGTTTGACGATAACCTGTAATTAACGTATCGTTTTCCATTCGGATAAAGCACCAAACATTCTTGTCCGCATAATTGTAGATTCCATGTGTCAAATCCATCAAAACATGATTGTCTTTTCCCTCTTGAAATTGATAATGATGAATTCCAACGCGTTCTGTGCTTGTTAATTCAACTTGG
>CANHMH010000039.1 GCA_947461635.1 Flavobacteriales bacterium
GTTGAAACACCCCATGATGTTGCCCAAACATAATCCAGTTTTCCTTCTTTATCCGCAAATTTCACTTCAAATGCTTTGGCGAAATTTTGTCCTAAGAAATGGGAAGTCCCAGCTTGCAATGCTTTACCATCCTGCATCATTGCCTCGATACACAAGGTATCATCCGCACCTGCAAAACGCTCATTAGCTGTTTTTCTTCCTTTGATGACAGGCATCGACATATAGTTTTCCGCGAAATCTTCGTAAACATCTAACATTTGTTCCGTTTCCGCTATCGCTTCTGCTTTTGTAGCATGTGCTGTATGTCCTTCTTGCCAAAGGAACTCTGTCGTACGTAAAAACAAACGTGTTTTCATTTCCCAACGGACAACGTTTGCCCATTGATTGATCAGAATTGGTAAATCACGGTAAGACTGAATCCAATTTTTGTAAGAATTCCAAATGATTGTTTCAGAAGTTGGACGAACAATCAATTCTTCCTCCAATTTGGAGTCTGGATCTACAATAACGCCACTTCCATCTTCCGCATTTTTCAAACGATAATGCGTAACTACCGCACATTCCTTTGCAAATCCATCCACATGGCTTGCTTCTTTACTCAAGTAAGACTTCGGAATAAACAATGGGAAATACGCGTTCGAGTGACCTGTTTCCTTGAATTTAACATCCAAGATATCACGCATTTTTTCCCAAATCGCATAACCATAAGGTTTGATGACCATGCATCCACGAACATCCGAGTGTTCCGCTAAATCTGCTCTATAAACTAATTCGTTATACCATTTGGAATAATCCTCCGCCCTCGTTACGTATTTCTGTGCCATAGCTACTTTAATTGAAAGTCAAAGGTAGCGAAAATACTTCAAATCAGCGGTGAATTAAGCGATGGAAAGAGCCTGATTTTATGACTAATTCGCAGATGGAGTCATCCGATTCGTAATCAAATCATGTGTGTAATGTTGGTACAAGGCCTTCATTTGACCGATGATTATTTGTTCATGAGAATTACGAGCAGCTTTCATTTGCTCGTTCCAAACAATCGTTGATAATCCATTTTTGGCCAGATCAAAAGAAATCAAATTCCCTTGTTCGCAAATCATTTTTGGCATCAACTTATTATTGAAATAAGATGTTCCAAATGAATAATAATCAAGGTTTAAACCAAGTAAATCAAATATAGTCGGCATGATGTCAATTTGCTGGAACACCTTTCCTTTAGTCACTTTCGGTAACTTCATGGAAGCATGGTAAAATCCAATTGGAATTCGGTAGGTCCAATCTAAAGAACAGCGATCGGATCTTTTCGTTGGACCAACATGATCCGCGCAAAAAACAAATAAGGTATTTTTAAACCAAGCTTGTTTTTTTGCCTTAGTCCAGAACTCCTTCAAGGCCAAATCAACATAGGAAATGGTCGCACACAATGGTTCTGGTCCATGCTTCACACGAGATCGAAACGAGCTTGGAATGGTGTATGGATGATGTGAGGACAAGGTAAAAATCATCGAAAAAAACGGCTGTTTAAACTGATTCATTTCATCTGCAGCAAAGGATAGCATGTGATGATCTTCTATTCCCCAATTACCGTCAAAATGTGCTGGATTCGGGTATTCATTTCTCCCGTAATAGGAATCAAATCCTACAGCAGCTGTGAACGCATCAAAACGCATGGAACCGTTACTTGCTCCGTGAAAAAACGCGGAATAATAACCTTCCTTTGCAAGTATGGATGGAATTCCTTGAAATTGATTTGCACTGTAGGATGACAAAATAAATGATTCATTAGTATAAGCAGGGATAGATGAAATCACGGAAGGAAGCGCATCCATGGATGTTCGACCATTCGCGATTGCATCCTCAAAAAACATAGACTGATTTAGAATGGAATCTAAAAAGGGTGAAAAACTTTCAGGACTATTTGGCCCACAATACATCGTGCCGAAACTTTCCAAAAGGATAAAACACACATTCGTTCCTTTTGGAAGTATGTTTTGACCTTGACTCTTTTGAATAGGATTGAAAAGTGTAGTTAATTCTTGCTCATTATAGTATTTTTTATCTTCTAGACCTTTTGCACCGAACGTTTTAATAATGGTAAAAGCCGAGTTGAGGACTGCTGGCGCATTCGTTAAACTACTGTAATTTGTCGCTTCAATGATTCCAATTGGCTTTAATTGAAAACCACCTCTGCCAATAATCACGAAGCTTGTGACAATAAACAAAAACCCGAACCAATTCCTTCTGAACTTCCAAGAAATTGGAGCTGACTTAACTTTAACAACACTCCAAATTGAAATCGTTAAACTGAGGATGAAAAACACAATTAACCACCAAAACTCCAACATAAAATCACCAGCTAAACTAGATGTTTCTGTATTGGTCAACATGTAAACGAAGTAATCAAAGCTTGTGCGTTTGGCTGTATAAGAGAAATAAGCGACATCCCAGCCATTAAAAACAAAGACCAACAATGTTGTTAAACTGAAGAGAAGCAATTTCACCCAAAATCGCCATCGCTCAAGTTTTTCAGGCAGTGGTAAAAATAGTAGCGTGACAAAAGGCAAGAAAAAAAGTGCAATCGTCACCAAATCGAATCCTGCACCAATCACATAATCTTGAAACGTAAAATCCGGGAACTTCTTACTATTGATGGAGACTAAGAGAATTCGGTACACACCAGAAAATAGCCAAACAATTGCTAGTGGGATGAGTGATTTAAAAATTGATTTTATCAAGTTCGAATCTTGGAATTAATACTTCAGAATGCGATCAATGGCTTCTTTTAATCGTTCTGATGCTAAAAATTGTTTTTCCAATGTCACTGCAAATGGTACCGGCGTATCCAAAGATGCAACACGCAAAACTGGAGCATCTAATTGTTCAAAACAATGCTCCGTAATTAATGCAACCAACTCACCACCAATTCCACCTGTTAAACAATCTTCATGTAAGACAATTACTTTCCCTGTTTTATTGGCTGCTTGAAAAATAGCTTCTTTATCCAAAGGCATTAAACTTCGTAAATCAACAATCTCTGCAGAAATTTCTGGATATTTTGACATTGTTTCCGTTGCCCAATGTACCCCAAGTCCATAGGTGATAATGGTCAAATCCGTTCCAGTTGTAACCGTACGTGCTTTCCCAATTTCGACTGTGTAATAATCTGACGGGATTTCTTCTTTCAAGCTACGGTAAAGGAATTTATGTTCGAAAAACAATACTGGATTAGGATCTTCAAACGCTGCATTCAGTAAACCTTTCGCATCATATGGTGTAGAGGGATAAAGAATTTTAAGTCCGGGCGTATGAAAAAACCAAGCTTCATTACTTTGAGAGTGAAATGGTCCAGCTGCTGTTCCTGCACCCGTAGGCATGCGCACCACAACATCTGCATTTTGCCCCCAACGCCAGTGCATTTTGGCTAAATTATTGATGATTTGATTAAATCCACAGGTCACGAAATCAGCGAATTGCATTTCAACCATCGCCTTCATTCCTGAAATAGACAAACCTAAACCAGCTCCTACAATTGCCGACTCACACAAGGGCGTATTTCGAACACGGTCTTTACCGAATTTCTCCACAAGTCCCTCTGTCACTTTAAATGCACCACCGTATTCTGCAATATCCTGTCCCATCAGAACGAGTCCCGGATGTTTCTCCATGGACTGTGTTAGTGCATCTTGAATGGCGTCAATAAAGCGTTTTTCTTCCTTTTGACCTGTTGCCTGAATCAATTGTTGAATGTGAGGCGCAAATAAATCATCAACTTCTGTTTCTAGATTTGCTTCAATGGCAGGCTCTGCATTCGCTTCATCAAATCCATGTTGAATTTCTTCTTTGATTTTTTCTTTAATTCTTAGAACTTCCTCTTCGTTTAGCAAACCAAGTTCGAGCAAATAAGCTTCGTAATTTGAAACGGGATCTTTTGTTTCCCATTCATCCTGAAGTCCTTCTGGATAGTATTTGGTTCCAGACGATTCTTCGTGACCCCTCATTCGGAAAGTCATTAATTCCAATAAATATGGCTTCGGATCGACACGAATTTCATCGTTTATCTTACGAACCGTTCGAATAACCTCTAAAATATTATTTCCATCAATTTGGATGGCATTCATTCCATAGCCAATTCCTTTATCAATGAATTGTTTGCAACGAAACTGCTGAACAGATGGCGTTGATAGTCCCCAACAATTGTTTTCCACGGCAAAAATGACCGGTAGATCCCATACCGCAGCAACGTTTAATGATTCATGAAAATCCCCTTCAGAAGCTCCGCCATCACCTGTAAATACGATTGTAGACTTTTGATTCTTTGTAATTTTATTCGCAAGAGCAATTCCATCTGCGATTCCCAATTGGGGACCTAAATGGGATATCATCCCTACTAATTTGTGATCTTGTGTACCAAAATGAAAACTTCGGTCACGTCCTTTCGTGTAACCATTTAATTTCCCTTGAAACTGAGAAAACAAGCGATTTAAAGGAATATTACGTGTTGTAAATACGCCTAAGTTTCTGTGCATGGGAAGAATGTATTCATCCTCATTCATGGCAAACGCACATCCAACTGAAATGCCTTCTTGCCCCCAACCAGAAAACCATTTCGTAATTTTCCCTTGACGCAGTAAAATGAGCATTTTTTCCTCTATTAGTCTAGGACGGACTAACTTCATGTAAATTTCTTTTAACTCATCATCTGAGAATCCTTCTCTGTTGAATGCAATTTGTGGCATGCGAAAAATTTTATTCCAATAAATTGGATAATGAATGGAAGATATGGTTGAAAGTTAGGCTGAGGGAATTATACTTTCAATCCACGAACGACGCGTTCTTTGCGTTTTGTTTTTTGCAAACGTTTTTTCACAACTAACAAATGTGCTGAGCGTGGAGCACCGCGCATCAAATCAATTTTGTAGGTATTCTCACCATATTTCATTTTTGGACCTCCTTGACTATTCCAATCAGCGTCAAAATAATAACGCTTTACTGAACTACCCTCGGTTTTTGTCGCAAAAGTTAAAATTTTACCATCACCAACTTCAAAACGCACTTGAACTTCTCCTTTAGGACCAAATCCTTCAAAAATACATTTTGTCATCCCAGGAATAACAATGCTTTCGCGTTCACTACTTGAACTAGCCACGAGTGTTCCATTTTGAGTCGTATTTTGACTATCATCTCTTTTCTCTTGATTCAGAATAATCGTATGCGAAGTATAAAACTGAACTTGACGCATTTTTTCATCAGTGTCCAATGTAAACTCATCTCGAATTTGTGTGGTATAAGGAACTTTAACGCCACATGAAATTAAAACAGTAGCTAAGGAAAGGAATAAAAAGAAATGTTTCATTTTGCGTAATTTTGTTCAAATTTACAGAAAATCATCTTGATAAATTCGAAAAAACACATTTTGCAATGCTAAAACGACTAACTTTTTTCTTCGCCATACTATTACTAGTAGCTTGTTCGGAAAATAAATCCGGAAAGATGAAGGATTTGGATACTATTCGATCAAAATCAAGTTATCAGCAAAAAAAGAAAATAATACCAATAGATTCTTGGAAAGACACCCTTTTCACCATCTATAATCAAGACTCTGTTGATTTAAACATTCAATTCATCGAAAACGATTCCAATCGCTTCTTTTTTCATGAGTTCAATTATTTGGAATCAGCCATGTATCACTTAATCGACTCAAACAATCATTCTTTCAAACATCAATTCGCGCGATTTAAAACAGATTCTGTTAATGTCAAAAACAACTTTTTCAATTGGTTCGACAAAGAGTTTTGTCAACGTAATTTAGCTGTCCGCATTTACAATCGCATGAATATTTTTCCGAAAAACATCTTTTTTGCCTGCACCAATCAGAGTATACATGTGATTAAAAGTGACACTAAAATTGATCCGTTAAAATGGATTAGACTGATTCAACGGACAGAGAAAAAAGTGAAATTCATCTACATTTGTCATCAAGTAAAGAACAAGGAAGCTCTTTGGTATCAACTGGATAAAAATAAATTAATTCTAATCCCAGCTCAATGAACATCTTAAATCGTGGACAAATCGTTATTTTCCCAACGGAAAACTTTCAGCAATGGGCAACTCAGAACAGTGACGAAGAACATTTTTTAACCTCGCAAGCTGAACCTGCTGTTTATCTCATTGAAGAAGAATTTTGGGAAGACGAATTGATTATCGAAAAATACCGTAAGAAAATAATGAGAAGGGAATTCTCTGAAATTTGTTCAGACGAAGGTAAATGGCCAATCGTTAAAGACAACGAACAATTCCGTTTTTATTTTAATGCTTTCCTAGGTCTAGTTGTAGTTGATTTATTGGAATCAGATCTCTACTCTGAAGACATGGACCTATAGTCCTTTGAATAGATTCACATTCAAATAGCTTGGATCATTTGTGACTTCTTCACCAATCCACAAAGGCAATTCTATTTCGTCGTTTTCACTTTCTAATTCGATTTCTGCCAAAACCAATCCCTCATATTTCCCTTTAAACACGTCGATTTCCCATTCGTTTCCTTCATGAAGAATAACGTAGCGATCCTTTTCAAGACATAATAATTCCGCTTTTTCGATCATCTCATTGGCATCATTTACTGGAATCAAATATTCGAATTCACTTCTAACCAATCCTTGTCCCATTTTAATGGTTATAAAAGCATGGTCCGACTTTATTCTGATTCGAATTGATTTATCTTGATCTTCAAAAAGATAAGCTTGTTTAATATTCGACACAGACTGGATTTCTTCATTTTTCCATTCCAACGATTCTAACAAATACTTGCGTTCAATTTCCAGCATTTTTAATTTTTTTCTGCTATTTTTACCAAAGATGCAACTTAATGAGATGTTATTGCGTCAAACGATGTGAAATTTTAACGTAACGATAATGAAATTAAACCTATCTATTTTAGCCATTTGTTTTTGGGGATTTGGATTAAATGCTCAAAAAAACATTGATTCAAATGGAATTAAAATAACTACTAAACAAATCAATTGCAATATTCCAGCTCAAGGATATGAATCAGACCTGATTCAATTGACCATTGAAAACGAATCAAATTCTGTTAAGACTGTATCTTATAGTTTTGAATTGTTTTACGATGGTGTTTGTGCAACATGCGATCATGAGGAATATACTTACACTCAAATTTTACAGCCCAAAGAAATTTTGGTTGGAGAATGTTTAGATCGCACACACTTTGGTTTAACTATCTTTCATCACATGCCAGCGCATTTGACGAAAACAACGTTGACTGACTTCAATATCAAAAACGTTGTCGTAAAATAATTCCTATGAAATTAAGTTCACTTCTTGTTGCCGTTACTCTTATAACGGGAACATTTCAATCTGTTCATGCACAGTGTACCGTTACCGCAAGTGCAACGAGTACAATTATTCCTTGTAACGGATCGGCAACACTAAGTGTTACCGGTAGCGGAACAAGTCAAGTTGCCTTTGGTGAAACATTTAATAGTGGACAACCTGTTGGTTGGTTATTCTCTCAAGTCGTAACCATTGCCAATAATACTTGTGGCGTTCCTTCGTTAGATGGCACCGACTTCATGTGGATGGGAGATCAATCTGTTGCACCTCGTGAAATGACAACCATTCCATTGGATGTATCCTCTGGTGGACAAGTATGTTTTGACATGCGTTATGCGATTCAAGCACAAGCTTCCCCATGTGAAGGACCCGATTTAGCGAGCGAAGGCGTTTATGTTCAGTATTCAACAGATGCTGGACTATCTTGGACAACGATGAATTATTGGAGTCCATTGGGTGGTTACGATCCGCTCATGACTTCTTGGCAAAACTATTGTTTACCCATTCCAGCTGCAGCTCAAACAACGGCAACTCAATTTAGATGGACACAATTAGCTGTTTCTGGTGCGCCTTATGATCACTGGGGACTAGATAACATTATGATTACAGCAACTGCACCAAACTTTAACATCACTTGGTTGCATGATAATTATTCTTACGGACCAGGTGTTTACACTGGAAACGATCCTACACCAGTGAGTCCGACAGGAACGACGTCTTACATCGTTATGATGACAGACAGCATCAATACATGTTATGACACAATCACCATTTCTGTCAGTTATCCTCAAATTGACTCAGTTACTACCATCAATCCTACATGCGGGAGTATAAACGGAAGTTTAACTGCCACATCCTCTGGAGGTGCTGGTGGATACACCTATTCAATCGGTGCAGCTTTTCAACCTAATGGTAACTTTACAAATCTAGATACAGCATCTTACACCGTGATTATGGTGGATCAAAATAACTGTTCGGATACAATGATTGCCATTTTAGACGGTGTCGATTCGCTTCAAATCACGAATTTAACCTCCGTTACAACCACCTGTGGTTTAGATAATGGTACAATTAACTTTGATATTGCCGGAGGAACACCGATATTTCAATATAGTATTGACAATGGAGTCACATTCTCAGCAGCTGTAAACTTTATCGATCTTGCTCCAGGTGTTTATCCAATTTATGTTGAAGATCAAAATGGTTGTTTCGACACGGAATCAGTTGAGATTTTCCCGTCTACGAATCCTAATATCGACAATGTTAGTTCAACCCTAGAGTTTTGTAGTCTTTCTGACGGAGGTGTTACATCCTCAACTTCACTAGGAATCACTCCCTACTCTTTTGTACTGTACCAAGGTCCTACGTTAGTTTCTTTTAATGCAACAGGAACATTTACTGGACTTCAAAGTGGGGATTACTCTTTACTTGTTGTGGATCAAATCGGTTGCGTGGACAGCGTTATTGTAACTGTTGATTCCATTCCAGCGCCTATTGCACCACTTCAAGATACAGTCCTTTGTAATTTGACATTGCAAATTAATGGAGTGTTATCTTACACGGGAACAAATTGGACTTCCAATTCACCAATGATTAATTTCTCCAATGCAGCTGGTCAAAATCCGACAATCGTTGCAGATACAGCAGGAATTTATTCCATTACTTTGACAGATAGCGTGTGTAACTTCACCGAAACATTCCAATTGACATTTGTCGCTGATCCTTACACCAAGGTGCTCGATACGACATTGTGTATAGGGGAAACACAAATACTGGCAGCTATTCTTCAACCTCAAAATACAGGCTATGTTTGGTCAACAGGGGCATCCACTTCATCTATTAGTGTGACGGAATCAGGAAATTATATAGTTACAGCTTCCAACATGTGTGGTGTCTCCATCGATACAGCCTCAATTGAATTCTATTTCTGTGACCTTGAATTACCAAACGTATTCACACCAAACAATGACGGGAAAAATGATTTTTTCCAGTTGCTTTTCTTTGGTGGACTCAAAACATTTAATTGCACCATTTTAAACAGATGGGGTCAAGTAGTTCGAGAATACGATAATCCTGCTTTCATGTGGGATGGAAAAGATGAAGCGGGAGATGATGTTTTGCAAGGTGTTTATTTTTACATCGTCAAAGCAGTTTCAAATGGAGGAAACGAAATCCTGAAACACGGAAATGTTACCTTGGTTCGCCCATAATAATCCATAAGAATCGCTATCTTTACGCGTGCTTAAACTGAAACAAAATACGCCAAGATGGGTGGTCACCTTTTTAGACTTATTCATCCACTTATGTGCACTTGCATTTGCCTATTTAATCCGCTTTGACCTCAAAGCGGATTTTTCTTTAATTCAATCTGAGTGGGAAGTTTTATCCAAATCACTATGGCTTTTCATCGTGGTTAAACTTCTTGTTTTTCAGTTGTTTCAAATTCAAAAAGGACTCGTTAGGTATACATCGACAGAAGACCTCAAGCGAATTTTCATTGCTGAATTGAGTTGCTCTCTGTTCTTTTTGATCAGTGGACTTATTCGATTTTACTATATCGATGGCTACTTTTTATTTCCAATGTCCGTGTTAATCATTGAATTTCTTGCAAGTGTTTTATTTGTTGTGGGCGGAAGATTTGTTATAAAATTACTTTACTTAGAATCGATCAAAGACAAAGGGATTCATGAATCCGTGATTATATATGGCGCAGGAGTTTCTGGATTGATTACAAAAAGAACCTTAGAAAAGGATACTAGAAATAATCAAATTGGTGTTGCGTTTATCGACGACAATGAAAAATTAAGCGGATCTCGCATCGAAGGAATTAACGTATATAGTACAAAACAATTAAAAAAACTCAAAGAGGAATTTCAAGCAAACACCTTGATTGTTGCGATTCAAAATCCAGAAGGAGAAAAACTTCAGACAGTATTAGACGAGGCTATTTCACTGAAAATGGAGGTTCAAAAGGTTCCAAATCCCAAAAGTTGGATCAATGGGATGTTTAGCTCCAAGCAATTGAAAAAAATCCGAATTGAGGATTTGTTAGGACGTGAAGTCATCGAGTTAAAGAACGATGAATTGATGAAAGAACTGAGTTCCTCGACGATTCTAGTGACGGGTGCCGCTGGATCCATTGGAAGTGGACTCGTTGATCAAATTGCCCGCTATCAACCAAAACGAATCATCTTGTTAGACCAAGCGGAATCACCAATGTATGATTTACAGTTTGAATTGAACCATCAATTCCCTTCCCTATCTTTCGAAAGTGTAATTGGCGATATCTCGAATGAGGAACGCATGCACAAATTGTTTGATCATTTTCGACCTGAAATCGTTTTTCATGCTGCAGCCTATAAACATGTCCCAATGATGGAATTGAATCCCGCAGAAGCGATTCAAACAAATGTCAAAGGAACAAAGATCCTAGCCAACCTTTCCATGGAATTTGGCGTGAAAAAATTCATTATGATTTCCACAGATAAAGCAGTGAATCCTACCAATGTCATGGGTGCATCGAAACGAATTGCGGAAATCTACGTGCAGAAAATGAACGAGCACCAAAAAACACACTTCATCACTACCCGTTTCGGAAATGTCCTTGGATCCAATGGTTCGGTGATTCCTTTGTTCCAAAAGCAAATTGAAAATGGTGGACCAGTAACAATCACCGACGAACGCATTACGCGCTTCTTCATGACGATTCCCGAAGCATGTCAATTAGTGCTAGAAGCTGCAACGATGGGAAAAGGTGGCGAAATCTTTGTCTTTGAAATGGGTAAATCTGTTAAAATCGTGGATTTAGCGAAAAAAATGATTCAGTTGTCCGGATTAGAACTCGGTAAGGACATCGAGTTAACGTTCACAGGCTTGCGTCCAGGAGAAAAGTTATACGAGGAATTATTGGCCAATGAAGAGAACACAATGCCCACGCATCACCAGAAAATCCTTATTGCAAAAACACGCGCAGAAAACGACGAACAGTTGACTTCCATTCAAACCTTGATTGACTTATCCGTTGAACAAAATAATGATGCGATTGTAAGCCAAATGAAAAAGATTGTCCCAGAATTCATTAGCAATAACTCAGAATACCAAAAACTCGACAAATGATTTCTCCAGCACGCATTTTCGTACGCCTAACCGACTTAGACATCCTTGGACACGTAAATAATGCCCTTTACCTCACCTATTTCGAAATTGCCCGCATGCATTATTTTGCAGAACTCGTTGGCACCGAATGGAATTGGATGGAAGAAGGAGTTGTTTTGGTGAGAAATGAAGTTGAGTATTTGAAACCAATCGTTCTAAACGACGTTCCCTACGTAAAGGTCTCATTAATCCAACTTGGAACAAAAAGTTTTACTATGGGCTACGAAATTACCGTGAATGAAGAGATTGTTACAAAAGGGACATCCGTTTTAGTTGGATTCAACTCCAAAACACAGTCTACGATCGAAATTCCTGAGAAAATGAAAAATGCCCTACTACAATTAGCGTAATTCACCAAAAAAAATTATATCATGACTAAATTCTTTCAATTAATTTTTTGCATTTCCAATGCTTCAGTATTATTTAGTCAAATAATAAGTCCCTGTGGAGATACCATA
The DNA here is from genome assembly GCA_947461635.1 of Flavobacteriales bacterium. Taxonomy (GTDB): domain Bacteria; phylum Bacteroidota; class Bacteroidia; order Flavobacteriales_D; family Crocinitomicaceae; genus UBA952. The sequence continues at coordinate 11,964 of CANHMH010000039.1, forward strand.
CGTAAATGTGATTTACGAAAAGTGAAAAATTGTTACGATTTTCTTGCCTTTGATGATCAAAAAAACAAATATGTCCTCAAAAGTGATTACGCGACACCTTACACTGGGAAATGCGCTACCTGTCATCGCAATGGAAATTTAGAAGAATCATTGAATATCGTTGATGGATATCGAGATGGAATTGACACCTCTTACTTTGATTCAGGATGTCCGCAATCTATTCAAGCCTATTCCATGGGGAAATTGAATGGAAAGAGTACCGTATATTTCAAATCAGGACGAAAGGAAAGGGAAATCAACCACGTCAACAATCAATTACAAGGAAGATATATTTTGTTTGATGATAATAAATCCAACGACACCATTGAACTACACACCTACAAAAACAACCAAATGGACGGTGTGCAAAAATACTATTATGTCGGATCAAAACTCGGGAAACTAGTTTACTACAAAGCAGGCCTTCAAGATGGACTTCACATCACATACACCGATTCTGGAAAAGTTGAAATGCGTTTGAATTACAAACAAGGAAAAAAGGACGGAAAATGGACTTATTTTTATGAAAGCGGAAAAGAAGCACACATCGAGAATTGGGACATGGGACTAAAAAATGGCGAGTTCAAAACAATGGATGAAAAAGGTATGTTGCTTCAACAAGCATTTTACCAAGATAATCTATCGATTGGGAAACACGTGGAATACTATCCTGATGGGAAATTAAAATACCAGGCTAACTACACTAACAAAGGTGAAAAACTCGAAGAATTTAGCATTGACCAATATGGAGTAAAAACCGAGATTTTCAAAAAACAAGAGAAACCTAAAAAGGGTGACCCGAAAAAAGCAGCTGAAATTTCAGATGACAAGGAAGGTTCGAATTAAAGCAATCCCGTTATTAACCCCAGTGACATCGTCAATAGAAAAACCGCAACTGCTACTTGAATAAATCGAAAGGAAACCTTCGTTAGGTACTTTTTACCCAATACAGATCCAAGAAAGGCTGAAAATGCACCCAATAATAGGAACGTCATGTTCAAATCCTTCCAATTGGTTTGACTCGTATAAATAGAAATTCGAGAGAAATCAATCAACGTTGAAATTAGTGCACTTGTGGCGACGAACAAATGCTTATCCAAGGAAAGTTTTGAAAGAAATGCAGAACGCATTGCTCCTTGATGTCCGGAAAATCCTCCGAAAAAGCCACTTAGAAATCCTCCGATTGGTAAAAACAGTTTTGCGCTAGAAAATGGGAACTCTATTTTTTTCCATTCAAAAAAAACAAAAAACAACATCAATAATCCAATTGCAAACGAAAGTAGCGTAACTTCCCTCCCTCCCCAAAATGGAAATACATAAAAAATGCCCATTGCTCCAACTAGATTGAGTAGATAGGCACCGAGAAATGCGCCAATCAATGCGCTTATTCCGAATTTTTTAAACAGTCCAATATCTATATGTCTGGACATGATCGTAAGTTTAAAAAGATTATTGGAGAAATGGACAAGTGCGGTCGCTAATACGGCCAATTCCAATGGGAAATACAAACTAAAAACAGGAAGTAAAATCGTCCCAAGACCGAAGCCACTGAAAAAGGTCGCAAAAGATCCAATGAAACAAACGAGTACAATTCCAATTTCACCTGTCATTTTGATTATTTTTGTTAAAAATAATACGAATGATCGACTTTCGAAGTGATACAGTGACTAAACCAAGCTCAGCAATGAAAGAGGCCATGATTTCTGCGCCTGTTGGAGACGATGTTTTTGGAGAAGATCCAAGCATTATAGAATTGGAAGAATATACAGCGAACTTGTTTGGAAAAGAAGCTGGACTCTTTTGTTCGTCTGGTACGCAAACAAACCAAATCGCCATAAATGTTCATGTGCAACCTGGAGGTGAAGTCATTTGTCATGAGGAAAGTCACATTTACAAATATGAAGGTGGAGGAATTGCGAAAAACAGCGGGGCATCCGTTCGTCTACTCAAAGGAGATCGAGGTCGACTGGAAGCCAATGAAATCGCTCAATGGATAAATCCGGCACATGATGTTCACTTTCCCCTTACCCAACTAGTTTCGTTAGAGGACACTGCGAATCGCGGAGGCGGAGCTGTTTACTCATTCGAAAAAATTCAAGAAATAAGAACTTTATGTGATTCGCTTGGACTACCATTGCATCTAGATGGCGCGCGTGTCTGTAATGCCCTCGCTGTAAACAAAATAGATCCTGTGGTATATGGTTCAGCCTTTGATTCCATCAGTATTTGTTTGTCAAAAGGACTTGGAGCTCCAGTTGGATCTGTTTTGGTCGGAACAAAGGAATTCATTCAGAAAGCAAGACGTATTCGCAAAGTAATGGGAGGTGGAATGCGACAAGCAGGAATCATTGCCGCTGGCGGACTCTATGCTTTAAAAAACAATCGAGAGCGCTTACATATTGACCACGAACATGCCAAAACACTTGAAGCGGTTTTCTTGAAGCAAAATTGGGTAGAGTGTGTATTAGAAGTTCAAACAAATATCGTAGTCGTTCAACTTTGCGACGCCTTAAAACGCGATGAAATACTGGCACAATTCAAGTCATTTGGTATCCTTGGCATGGCTTTTGGACCGGGAATGCTTCGTTTTGTCACACACCTTGATGTTTCAGCTGATGACATTACCTTTACGTGTGAAAAAATTGGAGAAATAGTTCTTTAATAAACCATGCTGGTAAATAGTAGGGAACTATCTGTAATAAAAACTCACATGTCCATTAGCACATTAAGACATTAGCACATTAGCACATTCAACCATTAGCACATTAAGTCATTAGCACATTAAGTCACTAGCACATTAAGACATTAGCACATTAGCACATTAACAACGTAACCTTTTCTCCTAATTGCACTATAAGTAAATGTCAAATTTTGTTCAACTTATGAGTCAAAAAATACGCTTCTTACTCTTCATTGCATTTGGTTTAACCTCAACACATTGGGCGCAAGAAAACCCATGTCGTACCGATGATAAAAAATTCCGAAAAATACTCACCGAAGCTGCTGCCGCAAATGATTTCAATAGTCAAACAAGTCAATTTGGCGACTTAATTCGTAAATATCCCGACCAAGCAGAGAGTTATTTTTACTTTGCACAAATCTGTTACCAACAGGCAATTTTAAAGCTCAAAGCTGATCCGAACTCGAGTGAAGGCGAAAAGTTACTCAAACAATCCATCCTTTTATACCAAAGTACCATTCAGAAATGTCCGTCATTTCATTCTGACTGCTATTATTATTCAGGCAAGGTGCTCTACAATTACGGTGAAGACGACAAAGCCATGGTCTGTATGGAAAAATTCCTTGTATTTGACAGCATCAATCCAAATGGGCTTTCAGAAAAATATCAATCTCAAAGACAAGAAATTAAGTCCATCGTGGACGACATGAAATTCCAAAAGGAACTGATTGAAAATCCCGTTGCTTTTATCCCTAAAAGAGTTGGTGGCGTAAGCTCTGAATTAGACGAATACTTTCCAATGATTTCACCCGACAACGATTTACTTTTCTACACGCGTAAAGTTGACCGAACAAATCTAGGTGATATTGCAACCAATATTAAAGAAGAATTTACCATATCAGAACGAGCAAATTCAGATTTGATTTATTCCATTGGTTCACCCTTACCCCAACCATTTAATAACGGAAGTTTTTACAATTACGGCACAGCTTCCTTATCTGTTGACAACCGAGAGATGATTATTTGTGCCTGTAAGGTGGAGAAAGTCTACAACAAAGACTATTTGAATTGTGACTTATATACGACAAGCTATACGCGAAGCGGAAAAGGCGGAAATGATTTTAAATGGTCGCCATTGGTGAATATGGGTCCAAATATCAATACCCAAGATGGATGGGAAGCTCAACCATCGCTTTCCGCAGATGGAAAACTACTTTTCTTTGCTACCCTGCGAAAAGGTTCTCGTGACAATGATATCTACTATTCAGAAAAACAAGCCAATGGATCTTGGAGTGTGGCAAAGCCTTTCGATATTGTGAATACCGCAGCGAAAGACAAAAGTCCATTTTTTCACCAAGATGGAGAAACGCTCTATTTTGTTTCAACTAGCACAAAAGATCGCAAAGGTCTTGGTGGTCTAGACATTTTCTATATTCGTAAAGAAGGGAATGAGTGGACGAAACCCAAAAACATCGGTTACCCCATCAATTCAGCGCAAGATGAACTTGGACTGTTTGTATCAACAAGTGGAAAGGTTGCGTATTTTTCAACGGCGAAAGATGGCAATTGGAACATTTATGCCTTTGATTTATACGAAGAAGCTCGTCCGAAAGAAGTAGTCATTCTAAAAGGTGAATTGAAAGATGAGTCGGGCAAACCAGTGAGTAATGCAAGTATTGACATCACCTACAATGAAACTGGGGAAACCGTGAATTTCAAGGTGAACGCAGAGGACGGAAAATATGCGGCCGTTGTAAAAGTGGATCAGAATCAAGATATTACCTTACAAGTAAACAAAGAGAATTTCGCTTTTCAAGCACAAACCATTAAAAGTGAAGATATCTCGAACCGCACGACAAGGCATGTGAATGCAAAAACGATGCAAATTGATAGCCTTGTTTCTGGTAAACCATATACTATTGCTGATATTCTTTATACAACCGACTCATATGATTTAAATCAAAATACAAAGGTGATCTTAGATGGATTTGCGCGGTATCTTCAAACTAATTCGGCCCTTAGTATTCGTATTAATGGACACACCGATGATCTTGGAAGTGAAGAAAGTAATTTAGCCTTATCACAGTCTCGATCTGAAGAAGTGAAACAGTATTTAATCAGCAAAGGAATCGATGAAAATCGATTAATGGCTATTGGATTTGGAGAGTCACTTCCTAGAGTACCTAACGTTGATGCAAATAGCCGGGCACAGAATCGTCGGACAGAATTTGAAATTGTTGATTAATTTTATTTAATAACATCATTTTAAAAGACTGATATTGTGTGCCGGATTGCAAATCTTGCGATACATAGTTGCAAATCCTGAGATACGCAGTCTTTTCTGCAATGCTGGATTTGCAATACCGAGGTATTACCAACGTTTTTATCTTCTATTCTAAGCCTGATGTCCAATCCTACAAGGTATTGTCATTAAATGCAAGATTGAATACTAATTCTAAGATCACTATCTCAAAAAATGAAGCATAAAAAAAGGGGATTCGAATGAATCCCCTTCTGTATATTTTGCTGCAGATTATGCAGTAAATTTCTTTTTCTCACGGATACGAGCTGATTTACCAGTACGCTCACGGAAGTAGAATATACGTGCTCTACGTACAGCACCTCTTTTAACGATTGTTACTCCATCAATGAATGGAGAGTTCACTGGGAAAATACGTTCAACACCGATGTTCCCTGACATTTTACGAACAGTAAAGGTCTCTGTTGCACCGTTTCCACGACGTTGTAAAACAACTCCTTGAAACTGTTGGATACGCTCTTTGCTACCCTCAACAATTTTATAAGCAACGATTACGGTATCTCCTGCACCGAAAACAGGCAATTGGTTTGCTACTGTTAGTTCTTTTTGAATTTCTCTGATAATGCTCATTTCACAATTTTTTTGCCGTTCAAACAGAAACGGGGTGCAATATTAGTAATTTTTTCTGAATGCAACCATTTTTTA
>CANHMH010000040.1 GCA_947461635.1 Flavobacteriales bacterium
CAAGAGGGTAAATTTTATTTTGAATTTGTGGAGGCATATAATTCAGAGGAATTGAAATATACTCTGTTAGACGCTGAAAATACAGTGGTGAACGCACAGGTCATGTTCAATCAAGAAACGGGAGAGTTAGCTCAACAAATAAACGTAAAGCGAACAGGTTATAATCAATATGAATTGAATTTTGGAACGGGTGTTCCTGATGGAACCTATAAGCTCATTGTTTGGGATGCAAAGAATAGAAAATACGAATTAAGCTTTTTAGTTGATTAATATGAACATAGCAATTTCTCTTCTGGTCACTTCTATTTTGCTTGTGAATGGTACACGCAGGCTAGACTACTTGACCTATAAACGCTATTACAACGCGCATTTGGAACAATTTGTCCGCAAAGAAAAAAGCGGAAAACTATGCATGCAAATCAATATTTATCCAAGGTCAACGAAAATTGCGGATTTGGCTTTGCAAGGTGAATTAAAAGATGCGTACGAATTACAAAACCTCAAAGGAAATGAACTTTATTTCAAGTTGGAATTATCTTCTCCAAATACGGGGATGACTGAGTTTTTGAACTTGGAAAGTGGGCAAACAACCTTTAGTGAGCGTGTTGAATATTATCATTTTGCATTTTCATCGGATATCAAAGTTGAATTAGATGAAAAAGTGATTTCCATGTCCGAATTTGAATTTGAACGACTTTTTAATGTTAGTCCAAAAGGTAATTTTTACGGCGTAATTCCGATAAAAAAGAACTCGAAGAAACTAAAAATCACTATTGTAGACAAATTGTACGATCATGAATTAACTGTGTTTGAGTATGATTTAACAAGCATCAAAAGATTGCCAAAATTGAAAAAAATCCATAATCCAGGAAATAAAAGTATATGAGTAATAAAATGAAAGAATTTGGAACCCTTCAAGTTGGTCCGCTGATGATGGCCTTATTGATGTTTTTTGAATCGATTGCAGGAAATTTAAAAGTGTTTGCTGAGAAACCAGCATTTTATGACATTCATACCAACAATGTTACTTACTATGAACAAGACTTTTCGAGTGACACAGTTCCTTTAAATAATTTTTCTGAACCAAGTGCGACAAGTCCACAAACAGGAGGACCAGACCAACCAGAAGTCCAGAGTTTTACACCTGTTGGAATCAGTGACATGGTTGACCCATTTACGGGTGATTTCTCTTATAATATTCCAATTATGGATGTGGATGGATATCCCATCAATTTGGCATACAATGGAGGTGCAAATATGGATCAAGAGGCTTCTTGGGTTGGATTAGGATGGAATTTAAATCCCGGAGTAATGAACCGATCATTACGTGGTTTACCTGATGACTTTAATGGGACTGATTCAATGAGAACGGAAATGAATCAAAAGAAAAACTGGAATGTGGGTGTAGGCTTTGGTACTGATTTTGAATTGTTAGGATTGAATTTACCAGATTCAATTGTAGCCGGCCTATCAGCGAACATGAGTTTTGACTATGACAATTTCACTGGATGGAGTACCACATTAAGTTTAACTCCAAATGTTAGTTTTAAAAATCTTGCTAAAAATCGTTCTCTTGATGCAGGATTAGGTTTCACTGGAAGTAATACGGCAGGAGCAACTTTATCTCCGTCTTTTAAATATTCCAATGGAAATGAAACCAATTCTCCAATTTCTCTAAGAAAATTGCAAATAGGTTCAACTTTAAATACAAGACAAGGATTGAAGGTTCAAGCAGATTTTCCAAAAGTTCGTTTAACATCGAAATCCCAAAACCAAAAAAACCAAGTTGCAATTGCTCAAGCCCAAAAATTATTAAATGCTGGTGAAAAGTATATTAGTACGTCCTCATTCAACATTGGAAATATTTCCTTTTCACCAAAGATTGGAATCCCGATCTCTATGCATTCAACATCGTTTAGTTTTAAAGTGGGTACGGATTTGGGAGGTGCCGACCCTTCCTTTTTAACAAGCGCGAATTACTCTTCTAGTTGGTTGAAAAACAAAACAATGAGCTCGCCTGCTTTTGGTTATAATTATTTAGGAATAGGACAACATAATGATAAAGCTGTTTTGGATTTCACCAGAGAGAATGACGGTGCCATCACAAAAAACACCCCAGCATTGGCAATTCCTAGTTTGACCTATGATGTTTATTCTGCTTCTGGACATGGAATAGGGGGAAGTTATCGTCCTAAAAGATCTGAAATTGGCTATGTTTTTGATCCGAAACAACATACTATGTCGAATTCTGAAGATGTCGATTTTGAAACGAATATTGGAGCAGTTTATAAACTGGGTGTGGATATTACAGTAAATAGTATGTACACTAAATCCGGTGTTTGGAAGGATTTTCAAAATCGAGCAATTGATGCCATAGGCTTCTCTCAAAATAGAATCATGTATCAAGAAGCCAATGAATTATCTGTTGAAAGTGATGTAAATCATTTTATTGAAATAGGAGACGAAAAAGCTGCCATGTTTGATTATTCTTTATACCAGGGCATAAGAAAAAAATTACTGACGGAGGATAATGTTTTATTGGATCTTAAAGATAATAAATCATCGACGGAATTGAAGCGAAATCAACTTACTAATACACTTTCTAATTTAGAAATAAAACAAGGAATTGGAGTTGAAGAAATGCATCCTGATAATTATGCCATTTCAAGACCAGAAGTAGATCACCATGTTGGTCAATTTACTGTATTAAATACAGAAGGTTCTCGATATGTTTACGGTATAGCAGCATATAACCATTTTCAAAGCAATGTTTCCTTTTCTGTTGGTGATTTTGATCCGAATTCCAATACTTATTTAGATCATGTTAGGGGAATGGTTAAGTATGAAGAGGGGACTGATAATTCCATAAATAATGAGAAAGGAACCGAAAATTATTACAATAAGGAAACAACACCTGCTTACGCTCATTCCTATTTATTGTCCACAGTTTTGAATTCGGATTATGTCGATGCCGACATGATCAAAGGACCAAGTCCAGGTGATTTAGGTGGTTTCATGAAGTTTGACTACACTAAAGTGGATAATTATCAATGGAGAACGCCCATTTCAGGTGCTGGATTTGCTAATTACGAAGAGGGTTTTCACACAGATGATAATGATGATAAAGGACATTATACTTTTGGAGAGAAGGAGTTATGGTACCTGAAATCAATTCGTTCCAAAAATCACATTGCCATTTTTCATACTTCTACAAGAGCAGATGGCAATGCAGTCGATTCTAATGGCACCATACAGAACACGGGTGCGGTTATGATGAAATTAGATAGTATTTCATTGTATTCATTGCCCGACTATTTGGTAAATGGAAACAACGCAAAACCTATTAAAGTGGCACACTTTGTTTATGACTACAGCTTGTGTAAGAATTTCCCATTAAATAATAATACTTCAGCAAGCAACAACGGTAAATTGACGCTCAAGAAGGTGTTTTTTACCTATGAAAAGTCTCAAAAAGGACGCTTTAGTCCCTATCGTTTCAACTATGATTACAATCCTGATTATCATTCTAAAAGCGTCGATCGTTGGGGTGTGTACAAACCTTATCTAAATTACAATGGAGTAGTACAGGATTCTCCCTTGAGACCAAGTGATTTTCCTTATGTTGGGTTTAATAAAACGGCTGTTGATTTATATGCATCAGCATGGAACCTAACGGATATTCTGTTACCATCGGGCGGAAAAATTGAAGTTCAATATGAATCAGACGATTATGCATTTGTACAACATAAACGTGCGAATCAAATGTTCAAAATTATTGGGGTAGAAAATGAAAATGGGGTTACGCTGTCAGGTGACGAAGATTTAAGTGAGTTAATGTCACCTAATTTACCAAACGCAAAAATATATTTTGAATTACTCCAGAATGAAAATGGTGTTTTCCATACAGATATTTCTAATTATTTGCCCGAGGATTCACTGATTTACTTTAGAGCTTTAATGAAATTTCATGAAGGAAGATATGACTTTGTGCCTGGTTATGCAAAAGTTAAAGAAATGTCGATTACAACTTTAAATGGAGATACAGTTGGTGTTATTGAATTTAAGCCCGCAAAATTAAATGACAATGGTTTTGAAATTTACAATCCAATTGCTGTTGCAGGAATTCAGTTCGGTCGTATGCATTTGACGAAATTCATTCCACCCTCAAATACCATTGGTGATGCGAACGAATTAAATGGTTTGGGCGACATGGCAAATTCAATATTAGGTTCAGTAACATCATTTGCAGAATATTTCACAGGACCTAATGGTATGTTGTGGGCGGAAGAAATTGGAACCAATTTGAGAATTGAAAAATCATGGATTCGTTTACAAAACCCTAATTATAAAAAACTTGGAGGTGGATATAGAGTTAAACAAGTAAAAATATTTGATTCATGGGATACGCTAACGAATAATCAAATGGATGCTTTTAGTTATGGTCAGGAGTATTCCTATACAGATAGCAAAGGCAATTCAAGCGGTGTAGCAGCGTATGAACCGCAAGCAGGCGGTGATGAGAATCCATTTCAACAACCAGTTTATTTCTCCAAACGTCATGTGTTAGCTCCAGATGAAAAGAACTACCAAATAAAACCTTATGGAGAACAATTTTTCCCAACAGCTCAAGTTGGATATGCATCGGTGACCATTCGTAATTTGAAACACTCCAATGTATCCCGAACTGCCACTGGAAAAGTGGTGCGTGAATTTTACACCGCTAAAGACTTTCCGACGATTGTGAGAAAAACGGAATTAAATTCTCAGCCGAATAGAATTAAAATACCAATGTATTTCTTTAGTTATTGTGTAGATCAAATCGTTGCATCTCAGGGATTTGTTGTTGAAACCAATGACATGCATGGCAAACCGAAAGGGGAATATATCTACGGTGAAAATCAAACTACACCACAATCTTCAGTGGAATATAAATACAAGTCAAAAACAATTACTTATGAGGGGGAATTAGTCAAGCATTTAGTAAATGAAGTAACTACAATATCGAAAAACGGAGAGGTTAATTCTAATAGTCGAATTGGTCTACAATATGATGCAGTTGCAGATTTTCGGAAAAGTTTATCACAGACAGCGAATGGAGGCATTGAGTTAAACGTCAATTTTGTAGCACCTTTCATTGTCTTACCAAACGGGTTTTTAAAATTGAAATATGAGAGGACTGCAATGCGCAGCGCTACATTTACGAAAGTTATTGAACGATTTGGACTCCTAGACACAACCATAGCTACAGATGACAAATCCATTGTTCGAACGGAGAATTTAGCCTATGATTCGGAGACAGGAGCCGTAATTTTAACCAAAACCCAGACGGATTTCAATGATGCCATTTACAATCTTACCGTTCCAGCTCATTGGTATTACGATCGAATGGGCCAGGCCTATAAAAACATAGATAACGTATTACTTGCTGATTTAACGATTAATTCAGGGATAATCCCAATTGCGAATTCAACTTATGTCAGAGGTGATGAGCTGATGTTAACCGATGCAAACGGAGTACAAAGTATGGCTTGGGTAACGGATGTTGGAAGTAATGGTGTCTTCATTCAACGTAAAGATGGATCATTTGTGAATGGGATTTTTAAGGAAATCAGGGTTATTCGCTCTGGTAGAAGAAATATTCAAATGACACCTATTGAAACCATTACGATGCGTTCAAATCCTTTAACGACCTTTTCTTCAAATCTGTATAATCAAGTTCTACAGGCTTCTGCGGTGGAATATAGTGAAGATTGGCGCACTTTCTGTGATTGTTTTTCTGGAAATGATTCAACCCACTTAACATCTAATCCATTTGTTAGAGGGACCGAAGGAACTTGGAGGCCATTAACTTCTTATGTTCATTTAACAGACAGAACCCAATCATATGTAAATCAGAATTCAAACATCCGGGATGATGGTTTCATGACTTCTTTTACACCATTCTACAAACTTGAAAATCAAGTTTGGAATATGGATAAGAAGAATTGGACATTTACATCGAAAGTCAGTGAGTTTAGTCCTTTTGGTCAAGCACTTGAAACCGTTGACCCTTTGAATCGATATTCTTCTTCTTTGTTTGGTTATAACCAGACTTTAGCGACTGCAATTGCTGCAAATGCCCGTTATAGACAAATTGGATTTGATGGATTTGAAGATTATGCCTTCCAAAATTGCTCTGATAATCATTTTAGAATTGCAGCACCCTACATGAACAAATTGTCTAATCAAGCCCATACTGGAAAATACTCCATCAAAGTTTCTACCTCAGACAATGTTGTATTTACGAAAATTATAGAGACGGGGTGTGAGGTTGGCAGTTGCAATCTCTCCAAAAGAGATGAACTAGTGACAAATCCCAACGGATCAACAACGCAAACGGTAAGTTTCGGAGGTGGTCAAGCTCCCTATCAAATGGATATTGAACTAATGAATGGTTCGCCAAATTACCAATTAAATGAAAATGGAAATGGTCTCATTATACCAAATGCCACCTCTGCATATACCTTACTTATCAAAGTGACAGATGCAAAAGGTTGTGTTCAAAATTTCCAAGTTAATCGATAGAACATGAAGCAATTACTAACCTTAATTTATTCCCTTGCCGCGTTTTTGGCATATTCTTTTACGGACACCACACTTGTTCAAGTAACAACAGATCAAAATACAAGTTGTGAAACGGCATATAAACTTTGTCAAAACGTTTATCAAACCTATAATTCCCAAAATCCTGAGGACAATGACTTGCCATGTCAAAAGCCAACTTTTTTTTATCGTTTCGAAATGAGTTCAGCAAGTTCATTTAACATAAAATTACTTCAAAATGGAGGAGATTATGTTCTATATGGTCCGTTTAACTCTGACCTATTTCTTAATTGTGAAGCCATCTATCAATACGCTGCCACTTCCTTGACAGGAACTTTGGCTACAGGAGTAAACACCAACATAAATGTGGTAAGCGGATATTATGTTTTACAAGTTAATTGTGCGACTTGTGTGGGACAAATTCAGTTAAGAATGAATGAAAAATACCTGACTTGTTCTTCAGAAACTTCCTGTGCCGATTGTGTGAGTTCTTTTTCTCCAATGCCAGGGAAATATGTTGTTTCTGCCTGGGTGAAAGAAAACAATGCTTCTCAATCAACTAAAAATTACACAAAACCCTATTTAAGGATTTCATTTGCTGGTTCCGCCAATACATATAACCTAATCCCAACTGGGAAAATCATTGATGGTTGGCAAAAAATTGATTCCATCATCGCCATTCCATCAAATGCCACAAGTATTAGTATTGCTCTAAAGGTGACTTCAGGAGATGCTTATTTTGATGATATCCGCTTTTTTCCAATCGATGGTTCCATGATGAGTTATGTCTATGATCCAATAAACCTTCGGTTGATGGCCGAATTGGATGAACGAAATTTCGCCACTCTGTATGAGTATGATGAGGAGGGTAAATTAATCCGTATCAAAAAGGAAACCGAAAAAGGAGTGATGACTATTCAGGAAAACAGAGACAATATCTTAAAGCATTAATATGAAAACAATTACTTCCATTATATGTGTTTTTGTTCCTTTTTACATGTTGTCTCAATGGACTGACATGACTAGAGAAGAGTATGGGAAATTTATTCATGAGATGGATAAAAAAATGAGCCAATCAGAGAGCATCAGTTATCAGGCTAAACAATCATTTTTCAAAAGTGCAGATAGTCAGGATACATTGAATGCCATGTTATTTAGTTTTCACTACCAGCATGAACTCGGGATTCTAAACATGCATCAATTCAACACACTTTTAGTACAGGATTCAACGGTAAGTGTTCGCATTGATTCAACGGAGCATATGGTGATAATTCAGGAGCCAAACCTAGAATTAATGCAAATGAATCCAAACCGAAATTTTTCGGAGTTCTATCAAAGTGGCGCGCAAGCACAAAGAATAAAATCTGGTAATGAAACAATTTACAAAGTTCAATTTGATACGCTGGCCATGTATAGTATGATGAAAATGTGGGTGAACTCAAAGGGAGAGATTACTAAATATTCTTTAGTTGCAGGCAGACCAATTTTTGATAGTGACTCTGAAGAAGAGCAATATATATATCCTAGAATGGATGTTTCTTTATTTAAAATTAAAAGAGGAAAAGAGGTTAGTGCCAATGGACTGTTTAAACCCATTTTTTTCTTTACGGATAATACGTTTTCAACTTTGAAGGAGGAATATGGAGATTTTGAAATATGGGACGCGAGACCATCAAATAAGACAAAGTAGAGATTGAAATAAAGGATTTCTTTAGCCTAGTTTGATCATTCAAAAGAAGGAAATTGAAATCGACGAAAAATAAAAAAATGAACATGAGTAAGCGCAAAAACACATTCTTTAAAACCATATTGTTCTTCATTATGGCATGTCAAAGTGTCTTCAGCTTTGCAGGTGTAATTCCAACAACAGCAACTATTTCCACGAATTACTTAGGTACACCTGTTGTTGTAGGCACTAGTAACGCCCAAGCGACCGTTACTGCAACAAGTCCTTTGAGTAGTCAATGGGATCAGTTTGTTCAAAACAGGATTTCATTGGGCGTTGATATGAATTACAAAGGTTTTTCTGGAAGTAATGCAGATGTTAAGGTGAAATTTAATGTCAAAAGATGGAATGTGAACATGACTCCTTTGTCTGACTCAACAGTTTATCTCTCCATAAAATATCGTCCAACATTAGATACAAATTACCAGCAACTACAACGTATTCAATTTAACAATGCATACAAAATGCAAATTAAAATTGATAGTATTTATGTGAATGGCACGGCAACAACAACCCTTCCTGCATACCTTTATGTAAAAGGGGAAATTTGGGTAGATCGTTATGATAATTTTGCATTACTCAACACTGGTATTACCATGAATTCGCCCATTTATGCAGACAAAGATTGTAATGGGATTAATGATGAGGTTACTTTGCAATGGAGCCCGATAAGGGGTGCGGTAGAGTATCAACTAGAATGGGTGCATATTAACAATTATGGATTTGATTCCAATCACCCAAATGACCCCAATTATCAATTGATCGATTCTAATGTTGTTTCGTATAATTTCAAGTACAATTCTACCCGAATTTCTACTACAAATACATCTTACAACTTGAATTTATTATTCAATAAAGGCTGGATTCTTTATCGAATAAGAGGAGTAGGGTATACCACTGGAGATCTGAATAATGAAGTTTACAATGTTTGGAATCTCGCAGAATCTGGAGTGGTAAGTTCAGTTAATGCCAGTAATAAAATACACATTAGCCAACAAACGGCACATGAAAACTCCATGAATTGGCAGTATTCTGCCACCTACGCTGAAGAAGGTAAACGTAAGGAAGTTATCAGTTACTTTGATGGTAGTTTGCGAAATCGTCAAACGGTTACAAAGATCAATTCCAATAACAATACCATAGTTGGCGAAACGATTTATGATTTCCAAGGGCGACCAGCCATTCAAGTATTGCCTGTTCCTGTTCCAGAGGCAACTTGTGCCGTTGGTGCACAAAACACGATTCATTTTTATCCAAATTTCAATAAGAATGAAAATGAGGAAGCATATTCTCGAAATGATTTCGACAAGGATGTTTCGACATGCCAAATTGAAGTGGCGCCGATGTCAAATTCTACGGGTGCTTCCAATTATTATTCGACAACAAATGCTAACCAACAACATGAACAGGGATATGTTCCAATTGCAAGCGGTTACCCTTTTACGCAAGTCGAATTTACCCCAGATAATACGGGGAGAGTACGAAGACAAAGTGGGGTAGGTACAGATTTTAAAATTGGTAGTGGACACGAAACAAATTATTTATATGGTAAACCAGGTCAAGTTGAATTGGATCGATTATTTGGTTCCGAAGTAGGGTTTGCTGAACATTATAAAAAGAATAGTGTCATCGATCCAAACGGACAAGTAAGCATAAGTTACTTGGATCAAGAGGGCCGAGTTATCGCTACTGCTTTGGCGGGAAATGCACCTTCAAACACGATGGAATTAACTTCTGCATCGAGCGCTTCCGTGACAATTACAGAAAATGCTTTTGGAAATAATCAAATAGAGAATCGTTTGAATATGAATGGCGATGGTTACATTTTTTCTCAAGTATTAAATGTTGTAACGGAATCGAACTACACCTTTGATTATAATTTCTCCATTTCGCCACTGCAGGACGAGTGTTTACCAAATTACTGTATTGATTGTGTATATGATTTAAGTTTGGAATTAATTGACGAATGTGGGGTGAATCTTGCACCTTCGGAATACCAAAATAAAATCACAGGGAAATTCACTCAAACGAATTCCGGTTATTCCTTTCATGGGATTTGTTCCAATCCTCAAAATGGAAGTTCAAACACACAACCATTTACGGTCTCCAATTTGCCTGTGGGCATGTATTATTTAAACAAAGTTTTGACAATAAATCATGATGCAAGAGAAGCATACATTCAATTGTATTTGGACACCACAAAAAATACATGCATCAAAACCTTGTATGATTTTCAGCAGGAGGCTTTAGCTGAAATTGATTCATCCTTATGTAATGTCGATTGCGAAACATGTTTTGAGCAACTAGGATCCTTAGATGAATTTGTCTCAGAGGGGAAAGGAACTGCTGGTGATTATTTCGAACGAAAGGAACAATGTGAAAATGCGTGTAAGGATGATTATGTTTCTCCTTGCGAAGGAACATACCAAATGATGTTAATTGATATGAATCCTGGAGGACAATATGGTGAATACCTAAACAGCGCAAGCAACCTAATGGATTTTTCAGCCTTTCCATTATCCATATATAACTCAACGAATGTTTTACCGAATACCAATGCAAGTTGGAGACATCCGGTTTTTGAAAATGGTACTTATTACATGGATGATAATGGCGATAGTAGTAAAATCTATCTCAATCAAAATGCTTCAGGAAATTGGCTTCCTCAACCGTTAAATAGTTCATACATTAAGCATGACCTATCTAATAACACTTATTACATTTATCCAAATGAGTTAAATAATGTGGCTGATTTCATAGAGGTTTTTGAATCATCTTGGGCTAAATCTCTGGTATTTTATCACCCAGAGTACTGTTATTACGAGACTTGTCTTGGTTTTTCCAAACCCAACAATGTCACAGATGCCTTCACTTCTGAGGAATTTGATAAATTGTTAATGACTACTAATACATTTGAAAAAGCCATTGAAAATGGCTTTATTTCCTCGACCTATCAATTTATTTTCGATCCAAACCTTCCCGCAAATCCTAGTGCAAACCCACTCGAAAATTGGTTAGCGCCTACTTCAAATAATCCACATGATAGTTCACATGCATGGGATCCATTTGTTTATTTTGCGAATACTAATGCGGCTCCATGTAATGCAATGGGACAAGATTTAGCAACAAAATTCAATTCTTTTCAAACCATAAATGGGCAATCTTATTCCATGAAACAAATAGCGGCAATGATAAGCCGTTGCGGGAGTAACACAACAGGTGTATATGATCCTGCTTGTTTTAATTTTGGAGGCATGTATTATGGAACCTACGACATCGACTTATTGAATAAAGAATGGCAAACATTAAAATTGCTTTATTTAGGAGAAAAGAAGGAGCAACAACTAAAATATGAGGATTGTATCGCGAGTTCTGTATGTAATCAATATTGTGGTTGCATTGGTGATGAAGAATTTAACACCTTTGCGAACGGATCATTTTCTTTGCCGAATTACTTAGCAACTAGACAACCATGTGGACAAAATTTACTCAATCAATACCAAGGTAAACAACGTCGCTTCGTTACATCGTCTACCTTGCCGCTAATGTCTCCTCCAAATCAAGCGATCTATAATTTGTACCTTCAAACAGGCCAATGTCCAGTTGCGTTCTCACTTGAGCAATTATTATCCGCATTAGCTGCGAGTAATCAATTGGCTAATGCTGGACTGGTGAATTTGAATGATTTCTCTGAATTGACAAACCTTTATTTAGCTGTTAATAATTTTAATATTCCGTTAGCAATTCCGCTAATTCACCAAATTTCCCAAGAGACATCATTTGATACATTAGAAATCGAGTGGTCGGATCAGGCTTCTTCTGCCATGTATCATACATTCAAGTTGGGAAAGAACAGTGCCTATAATTGGAATGATATTCAACAAATCACAGGATTACAGGTATTAACGGATTCGACATTTACCATGATTGGTAAGGTTTTGAATGGTAGCGGATTGTACGATGAGGTTCCAATCGAAGGAAAAGCAAGTGGATTCAATCTTTTGACCTGTGTTTTTACCAATGAATGTCAGCCGAACCAATTAGCACATGATGTCGAATTTTTACTAAATGTGCTCAATGATTATGGACAACTTTCTACAACCACTCCAGTTGCTATTCATCCATATAACATTGGTACGCAGAACATCGATTTACAATCCATGTGGATCAGCAATGCCGCTGCGGTTGGTGGCAACCTTGCGTTTGTAAAATTATCCAACGACAACTATAAAATTTTTAATCCGGCGGGCAATCCGAATGATGGATTTTTCATCCAAATGAATAGCATTACCCCCTCTGGATTATCCAGTCCAATCGATTACTTTTCAGGAATTAATTCGCTTGGACAAAATTCTTTTGAATTGACCATTCACTATGTCAATGGACAAACGGCACTGGCTCATGGTTCATTCATTCGAAAAACAACTGGTTCTCCGAATGTATCATTACCAGCGGGAACATGCGGTTTGCCAACACCATTGGAATGTCAGACGCCTGAAAACAACAATTTGACTGATTTATTTTCTGTTTTAAGGGATGTGCTTGTCAATCAAAACCCGACTAATGGTAGTATCAATCTATTTGAAAGTGTCTACCTAACTCCAAATTTAGTCAATCAATTTTCAGCGGGAACTACAAGTACTTCGTCTTTTTATGATACTAAAGAAGCGGTGTTGTCGATTACTGGCGGTTCTTGTGATATGAAATTGACTTTTTCAGATATCAATGTTCTGTCAAATATTGTCGAGGTAATTGATATCGAAACGTATGGTCAACCTGATCCTTATTTCAATTATTATGAATTTGTGCTTATGGTGAAATTGAATGTAGGAGGAAACATTGTTTATGACAAAATTCTCGGTACGACGTGTTTTCCTTTGAGAGATTGCAATAGTTGTAAAAAAGATGAGGATTCAACAATAACTATTTCAAATGTTTCTGCAGATCCGTGTAAAGATAGTTACCAAGAATATTTGAACTGCTATGATTCATTTAGTCTTTGGGCAGGAATGAATAATTTTCCTTTCTCTGACTTGGTAGGTCAACAAATCGAATTCGATGTATTTTTACGTTTAAATGTGTGCGAATGCATCACTGAATATTGTAGCCGACTTCAATCAATCCGTGATGGCGTGGTTCAGTTTAGTACGCCAGAGGAATTCAGACTTTACCTAAGCCCCTCTCAAATTTGTGAAAACCCGTGCACTCCGAATGTACAAGCACCAATTACGGTTCCAATTCTGGATTCCTTGGAATTTTCATTAGGGGACAATTGTTTGGAAATGTTGGTGAATGAAGCGATGTTGAATGGACAAATACGTTATGAGAATTACGTTGACAGTTTAAAAGGTGAATTAAATAAACGTTACATGGATAAATGCTTGAGTGTAAGTGAACATTTCACCTATACTTACACGGATAAATTGTATCATTTCACACTTTATTATTATGATCAAGCAGGTAATCTAATTAAGACTATTCCGCCCGCTGGAATTGAACCTTTAAATATTACCGCTTACACTGATAATCTAGCAATTCAGGTAAAAAATGACCGAGAAAATCACACACACACGGTATTTACCAAACACCGAATGGCAACAACCTATGAATATAATTCATTGAATCAATTAGTGGCTCAAAGTACGCCAGATACGGATCCTATGAATGAGTTTGAGTTAACATTGACCAATGGATTACCTGCGGATTTGATCACAAATAAAATCCAAATGTTATCCGAAAGTATTGGTTACCTGGCAGGACAAAAAGGTACGCGTGGATATTTATTCAAGACCGATGACGGAGGAATTACCTGGAAAAGAGTGAATGGACTCATTGGCGCCGACTTCAAAAAGGTAAAAATGATTAACAATACTGTCGGATTTGCCGTTGGGAATAATGGCATCGTGATGAAAACAGTCAATGCTGGACAAAGTTGGGACCTTCTGGACATATTTGCTACTTTCGGCACTCAGACTCCATCCGATTTAAATGACCTTGATTTTTATTCGGCAGGAGGCACTTCTTACGTGGTAACAATTGTTGGGAATAATGGTTTTGCAGCAAGAAGTTCAGATTTGACAAACTTTACCCTAATTAATACGGGTATCAATAGCAATGACCACTTAATTAGTATTGATAATGATGGATCAACGCAAATTATCGTTGGTCAGTCGTTAACAAATAATACCATCTATTCAAAATTAACGTCCGCTAGTTCTTGGACTGTGTACTCATCGAATGCGGGATTGGAGATACTTACCCTGGATTCCCTTTCTTCAAGAAAAATCATCGCTGGTGCGATTGATGGGCGCATCTATGTCAATGATTGGTCTAATTCTACAAATGCGTGGTATCCCATTTTGAATAACCTTACTCAGGACGTGACGGAAATTCAATTTTTCAATGAGCTTCAGGGATTTGCCATTTCAGGAGGGAAATTATATAAAACAGAAAATGGTGGTTCAAACTGGAATTTGTTTTCCAATGAAACCTACCTTGATTTAGCGAAGTCAAAGGACAAAAGTATGATTGGTGCCGTTGGACAAAATGGAGTGATTCGCATTCTTTTTCCAAATACGACAGGTTCGACCACTTCACACATCGTTCCATTTACTAGCGCCACGAATATCAAAACAATTTGGGTGAATAGAAATGGTAGTAATTCAAATACAACCTGGTCTGTTGTTGTTTCAAATGGTGCATCGATGTACTATTGCTGGAATG
This sequence comes from Flavobacteriales bacterium, assembly GCA_947461635.1. Classification (GTDB taxonomy): domain Bacteria; phylum Bacteroidota; class Bacteroidia; order Flavobacteriales_D; family Crocinitomicaceae; genus UBA952. Next base: position 15,032 of record CANHMH010000040.1, read on the forward strand.
CCATGAGTCCTTACCCTGTGTTTACACCTTTTGCGACTGGACAAACCGCAAGCGTTGTTGATTTTCAATTTAACACCGTATCAAATACCTCGTTTGATGGTGTGACCTTACTGAATAACGGAAAGTTATTCCGAACAAAATTTAGTAGCACTGCAACACCTGTTTTTGATCTAATTACGTTAAGTAACACAAACACATTTAGCAAATTAGTCAAAGTGGCAAATACGCCTTTATTCGTGGCAACCGCAGGTACGAAATTGTATCGTTTTTCTCTAAATAGTGCAAATAACCAAGTGACGGAAACATTACTTTATTCAAGTTTGGTTGGGACGTCGAAAGGTCTTTTAGCGAAAATGGACACTATTAAGGTTGCTGGACTTTCCATTTCACACGTTAATGTAACATCAGGAGGAACATTTGCTTATACAAACCAAACCTATCAGCATCAGTATAACCGTCTGAAAAGCGTTCGATATGACAATGTGAATTCACAATGGTTCACTTGTGGTGAAGATGGTGTATTGGTGCGATTAGAGAATGGAATCTGGGTTCAAAAAGCCCATCCTGTTAATGCAAATATGAATGCATTGAAATTTACCCCTAATGGTTTGTATGCTGTTGGAGATGCTGGCTATTTCTCGCAGTTGACGACCACGTTCGGTTCGAACAGTTATACCGATGTGAAAATGCAATTGTTTTTAGGCGCATTTGTAGAAGGTTCTGTCACTCAAAACTTGTATGACCTAGAGTTGAACGGGACTAAAATGTACGCTGTTGGACAAAATGGAAAAGTCTTGTATTCTCCAAATTATACCGTTGATAAATTTGGTCAACTAAATCAAGGGACGCAAAACGTTTATGGAATTACCGCAGTACCTGGCTCCACTAATTTAATCAGTGTCGGAAATAATTCAAGCATCTTAAATCAATTGAATTCGAGTTATTTCATCAATAAGGAACTATACACGCCAGAGTTAGTGGATATGCATTTTTATTCTGTTTTAGAAGGTGGAGTTTGTGGTGCTCATTTTACGGTTCGTCAAACCAATGATGGAGGATTAACCTGGAAAATTGTATCTCCAGAAAACGCATCCCATGTCACTTCGTTTGATGTGAAAAAGTTGTGGATGACTTCTTCAAATCAACTTGTTCTATTAGGAAGCGGTGCCGTGCCGATGCGAGCTACCAACTTCGTTGCGACTCGTTATTCCTTTGCCGCTTTACCAACGAATGTAACAGCAGTAGATCGATATGGAAACTATTTGATCCTCAATAATCAAAATGGAACGCAAGCGCAACTGAAAGCATTAAGTATCGCTTCGGATTCTGTTCAAACATTGATTACCTTGAATAATACAACCGTCAATGCGTTAAAAGTTGACAACAATCGAAATATTTCCATTGCAGGAAACTCGGGACTATTTAGTTATTACAAATGGACTGGTGTTCCTGGTTCATGTACAACAAGCTTCGTTTTCACAAGCTCCCCAAGTTCATTGGGAAATAAGAATATTCGAGACATTGCAGCAATTAGTGCCTCGGAATTTATTCTGGTGGGTGATAATGGGGCGTATTACCATTCACAAAATCCAACGATAAATGCAAGTAATGAATTGACGGCAATTGGTTGGTTTGCCCAAGCAGGTGTGTATAGCACGTCCATAGATCCATATGATGTAAGCGCAGCAAGTAACATTCAACTAAAAACCATTGCGATGCGCAGTTCTACGCGTGGCTTATATGGTGGGAGTTACACAAGTTCCTTTACTCATTTTAGTAGTCCAAACTATTGTTTTGTTCGAGGATTATATGATGCTCCAAATCGTTATAGTGCTCGTTTTTATTACGATAAACTTGGTAGACTCGTTGTTAGTCAAAATTCCCGTCAATACAACAACAGTACAGGGGAAGGACGCAAATATTCCTACACTCGTTATGATGCCATTGGTAGGGTATACGAAGTTGGTGAAAAAACAGAGAACTCGACGCCATCAAATCGTTTTCAATACGTATTTGGAACTTTTATATCCGATTATTACAATCCAAAAGCCATGGATGATGCCAAACTGGCTGCTTGGATCACTGGCAATGGTGCAAGAAAAGAAGTGACCCGCAGTTATTATGACAGCACTTATTTTACGGGAATAGCTGGACTTACACCTACGCGTTCTACCCAACGCAAACGCATTATTCATGTGACCTATGAAGAAGTGTACGATGGAAACGATTTGACCTATGATCACGGGACACATTACGATTATGACATTCATGGAAATGTGCGCACCCTCATTCAAGACAACAAGAAAATGGCAACGAATTTTGCCTCCCTGGCGTCACAGCGCTACAAACGCATGGATTACCGCTATGATTTAGTCTCAGGAAGCGTTCATCGCATGAGTGTTCAAAGTGGAAGTGCCGATCAATGGCATCATGCTTACTTGTACGACGCAGATAACCGCATTACGGCGGCATACACCAATTCGCAAACGCCAATCATGCCACTCGCTCGATTGTCATCGGCGCTACAAAACGAACTCGTTTACAACGCCGATTGGGAAGAGG
>CANHMH010000041.1 GCA_947461635.1 Flavobacteriales bacterium
ATCTGTTGTCGTTGAAGAAACTCCAGGTGCTCCAGCAGGACCATGTGCAGTGTAAACATCTTCTAACGCTCCTGTAAGGTGGTAGTTCCAACATGGACCACACCAAGTTGCAGATACATCAAGAATTACGGTGTAACCTTGATCTAAATAATCATAAAGTGTAAATGAACCGTTGTTCGTCATTCCTGCAGCAGCCAACCATGGTTGGTAAGCAGAAACGGTGAAGTTAGGTGCTACACTTCCCGGTGCCAACTGTGCATTTGCACTAACTCCTGACACTAGCAATAAAGCTGAGAATAATAGTTTTTTCATGAATTAAATTTTAAGTTTGGGTAAATATAATAAGAATCCACGAAGAAAAAAAAGACCGATGCAAGGAAAATTAAAAAGAATATTTATTTCTTTTTTAATTGTTCCTTTATAAACAATTCAATTGCACCAACCATAGAAGGAGCCTTGGGATGTGGTGCGTGAACATCTAATCTCAAATTATTTTTAATAACCGCATTTGCGGTTGTTGGTCCAAATGCAGCAATCGCTGTGTCGTTTTGCTTGAAATCAGGGAAATTTTTGAATAAGGACTCAATTCCTCCGGGACTAAAAAACACCAACATATCGTAATAAACATCTTCTAAGTCGGACAAATCAGAAGCTACCGTTCGGTATAAAATTACTTTAGTGAATGGTATTGCGTGTTGTTCTAAAGTCAAGGGAATATTATCACGTAGGATGTCAGTGCAAGGCAATAAGAATTTTTCATTCTTATGTTTCTTCATCAACTCTGCTAATTCGTCGATTGTTTGCTTGCCAAAGAAAATTTTTCGCTTTCGGTAAGTTACATATTTTTGGAGGTATAAAGCGACTGCTTCCGTAATACAAAAGTATTTCATTGTATCTGGCACCTCAAAACGTGTTGCTTCAGCAATGCGAAAAAAGTGATCAACTGCAACTTTAGACGTTAAAATGATGGCTGTATGCTCTGGAAGGTTCACTCTCTGTGCCCTGAAATCTTTAGGGTCAATCCCTTCCACTTTGATAAATGGACGAAAGTCTATTTTCAACTTATACTTTTCAGCCAAATCGTAGTAAGGCGACTTCTCACCCTCTGGTTTAGGCTGCGAAACTAAAATTGTCTTTATGGCCAAGTTTCGTTGTTTTTAACGTATAATATCAAATAATTACTGCGAAATTTTTCAAGGCTAATTTGCTTAAAATTACCAACGGTAAAATTTCTAGGGTGCAAAGATACAAAATTAAATAATACCATTTATACCTTAATTGCACGGCAAGAATTAAACCTTTAATAATGCGCCAAGCGAACAATAAAAAACAGATTGCTAGAAACAATTGCTCAAAAATAGCATGGTGTTCTTGATTAAGAATCCAAAGTAGCGCTAAACTGGTAAGTAAAAATCCGCCAAAAGACCAAATTTGTTTATTGACTGCGCTCATTGAATCAAGAATAGCACGTTCACCAGACAATAAAAAAACAAGGCGAAAATTCACCAGTTGTAAAATCGTCAGGGCGGCAACAATTTTTAATGTCAATCCCATCGTTGCTAGCATGTTTTCGTTTCGGTATAAGATCAAAAAAACACAAGTGGAAAAAGAAATGATATAATTTAACACTATCAATGCCGTAATACTCGGCTGTAGCTTGGATCCTTCAAAACCCATGTTATCCGGACGTTTTACCTTAAAAAACCCACTAAAAGTTTGGGCGATTAAGTCCGGTTGCGCGACGCGAGCTACTCCCACAAAAGCAAAGCACAAAAATATAATTACCAAGAGGTAACTATTCATTTGTGTGTTTCGTTCGATTAGTTCGAATGAGCTAAGTAAGGCATATATCATCACCCACAAAATTAATTCAAAAATGTATGGGGTGGACATTTTAATTATTACTTACTTTTGCAATCAAATAAGGTAAATTATGAAAACAGATTTATTTACACATCCAGACTACTACGGAATGGATGACCTACTTTCTGATGAACACAAGCTTGTTCGCGATGCTGCTCGAGCATGGGTTAAAAAAGAAGTTTCTCCCATTATTGATGAGCATTACGAAAATGCAACTTTCCCTATGCATATTTTGAAAGGTTTAGGCGAAATTGGTGCTTTTGGTCCATATATTCCAGAAGAATACGGCGGGCCAGGTTTGGATCATATTTCCTATGGTTTAATCATGCAAGAATTAGAACGATGTGATTCAGGATTGCGTTCAACTGCATCTGTGCAGTCCTCATTGGTAATGTACCCTATTTGGAAATACGGCTCTGAAGAACAAAAACAAAAATATTTACCAAAATTATCAACGGGTGAAATGATGGGTTGTTTCGGTTTAACCGAGCCTGATCATGGATCGAATCCAGGTGGAATGACTACGAACTTCAAAGATGCAGGAGATCATGTTATCTTAAATGGAGCAAAAATGTGGATTTCCAATGCTCCCTTCGCTGATATAGCGGTTGTTTGGGCAAAAGATGAAACCGGAAGAATTCATGGTGTGATTGTTGAGCGAGGAATGGAAGGATTTTCAACGCCTGAAATGCATGGGAAATTATCTCTTCGTGCTTCTGCAACAGGAGAACTTATTTTCGTCAACGTAAAAGTACCAAAATCAAATATTCTACCAGGAAGGTCCGGACTTGGGGCTCCATTAAGTTGTCTTGATTCAGCGCGTTTTGGTATTGCTTGGGGTGCGATTGGTGCCGCGATGGATTGTTACGATCAAGCATTGCGCTACTCAAAAGAACGAACACAATTTAATGTTCCAATCGGAGCCTTTCAATTGATTCAGAAAAAACTTGCTGAAATGATTACAGAAATCACGAAAGCACAATTACTTACTTTCCGTTTAGGACAATTACGCAATGAAGGTCGCGCAACATCCGCTCAAATTTCCATGGCGAAACGCAACAACGTTGAAATCGCTTTGAACATTGCGCGTGAAGCCCGTCAAATTCATGGTGGAATGGGAATAACTAGTGAGTACTCGATGATGCGCCATATGGCCAATCTTGAGTCAGTTGTGACCTATGAAGGGACGCATGACATTCACTTATTAATTACTGGAATGGACGTTACTGGAATTCCAGCTTTCACTCGTGAAATGCCAGATTTACATTAATTAAAGCTCATCTGAATCAACATCAATGTTTGCATCACCTCTCAAAGAGCGGATGCGAGCTCTTGCCTCAGTTGAGAATAAACTTCCTTTAAAATCGATTACTAAGCGCTTGTAATATTCAAGCGCTTTTTCTTTGTTCTGAAATTGATATTCTTCTATTTCAGCTAAACGAAAAAGGGCGTCATCCCCAAGGATGTCATCTGAATGAAATTTCAAAACATCGCTATAATAGTCTACGGCCGCCGTCCATTTCCCTTGGTCTTCCATCGCTTTTCCTTTTCGAAACAAAATTTCGTCTGCTAAAGCATGCATGGGGAAGGTAATTTGAATACTATCGAATAATACGAATGCAGAATCATACCGGTGCTGTTCAATTAGTCTTTCAGCTGTAGCGAACCAAAGCATTGCTTGATAATTACTATCCAAACCATAATTGTCCGTAATCATAACCGATAGCTGCAATGCATCATTAGCAATCATTTTGGACGTTGATTCTTTCAAGACATTTAATTGACCCTGAGCAAAATCAAATTCACCATCAAAATAAAAAACACGTGCATTTTTATATTTTGCTTCGTTTCCAATTTGTTCGAACTTGAAATCATTATCCACTTGCATATATAGCAGGGACGCTTCCCAAATATCTCCACCCAACACCTGTACATCCGCTAATTTCATTTTAACCTGTGCACGTTGCATATCGGTTAAGCCAGGAGTAGCTAATAAATTCGTCAGCAATTCAATGGATTCCGAAATCTGATTGGCATAAAACGCCTTAATATGAGAAAGTTCTAAAATGATCTGAAACGTAAATTTAGACTTCCCTAATCGTGTTAATGCGTCCGTGTAATCTTGAATCGTCGCTTGAATCTCTGCAGATGAGTAAGCGCGGTTGGTCGTGATCTCAATAAAACGCGTGTTCAATAATGATTTTTGTGCTTCAAAATAAAGTGGTTGACTTGAGCCAAGAGCAATAATATAATCAAAGCATTTTCTTGCGATATCATATGATTTATTCTCAACGCAGACCAATCCTAGCTCCATTACGCGCGAACCATCTCCTTGGACCCGTTTATCCAATGCCTGAGCCTGAATAAATGCCCCGTTGAAGTTTTGATTTTGTATAAATAGCCAAATCAACATTTCGGAATAGATTAACGGCGCGTTTGCTTTTTGTGTCTTGGCAATTAACAATTCTTTCAATGCTATGAAATCTGGCGAATCACTTTGTGATAAATTAACGCGACTATTTATAGCTATTTGAATGGACTCTTTCATGTTTGGTTGAAGCTCGAGGTATTCAATATACTCTCTCATCATTTCAGGTTTGTTTCCCATCAATGAATAATAATCGGCATACTGAAAATTAAAAGGGTAACTCGGCGCCAATTTTCTTCCTTTATCCAAACATGCTTTTGCTAATTCAAACTTGCCTCTTGCGACAAACGCTTGGTAAATTTGAATCGTTAAGCCGGGATTGCTATTTACTTCCTCTAATATTTCTTCAAAAATTTTCCGCGATTTAGTCAGCTCATCAATTTCCTCATAAAATTGAGCAAAGGTTACCCTTAAGTCTAGGTCCCCTTTGTTTAATGCAACTTGTTTTTTTAAAATCTTTTCTGCTGTTTTAACGTCTTTAATTTCCATTAAACACTCATAATAGCGCGTGAAAATTACTTTGGATGGATCATTTGCATAAATCTTTTCGTAATAGATTGTCGCTTTTTCAAAATCCCCATTCGTATAATAATATTGTGCCAACTGAATATCCGTCTCTGTTTGACAAAATGAAGAACTTGACACTAAAAGAAGGAAAAATAATACGAAGTTTTTCATTGTTGATTTAAGTTGTGTTTTCTCAATAAATCAAGCGATAATTGATTTAATTCATCGTGTAATTCCTGATAGGTTTTAAACGTTTCTTTTTTGAGTCGAAGGTATTCTTCAGTGAGTACCTCTACTTGATTTATTTTGTTTTTTTCAAAAAGAATATAAGACTCATATTTATCTCTACTACCAGAACCAATTTCAATATCCGCTTTTAGCGCCTTTAACGTTTTCTGCTCTTCACGAATCGCTTTCTTTAATTGACTGTTTTGTTTTCCAAGAGGCTTAAGGTTTCTCCTCATGATTTTATAGGCATCCATTTTCTTGCCTAAAACCAGGTTAATTGTGTCTAAAACCAAATAGGTTTTAATTCGAATTTCAACAGCATTCGTTGCGATTTTGAGCGCAGTAAGTGTGTCGATTTCATTTTTTACTCTCGTTTTTTCTAACCCGGATAAACGCTGCTCCAACTTAGAAATACGTTGTAATTGCTCGTCCTTCTTTAAGTCAGCGCATGAAAACAAAAGAACACAACAAGAAAGAAAAAAAATTGATTGTTTCATATACATTAAACGTAAAAATAATGAGTGACAAATGTAATGATTAAGGCTAACGTCCATCCTGTGTAAACTTCTACTGGACGATGTTTATTTAAATATAAACGTGCTGCAATCGTTAAACCAGAAACGATTATGGCGGTGGGTAGTATCCAAAAGGCGAATGCTTGCTGTTGTAAAAAAAATGCAAATAATGAACCGACTAAAATTCCAGCTCCACCAGCATGCAAAGAAATTTTTATCCACCTATTAATTCCCATAAACACAGTAGTGACAAAGAAACCAGACAATGGAAGTGCATAAAAGGCAATCGGAAGTGCTGATTTTGGTGCTTTCACATAAAACAATAAAAACAAGACGAGCGAGTATGCCATCATGACCAAAAGAGGAATATTACGCTCCCGTTGATTTTCAATGTCGATCGTGCTGATTACTTTCTTTTGATGAAGTGCGAGAAAGGATAAGCCTGGTGCAACAGCACTAAATAAGAAAAAAAGAAGGATTAACCTTAGCTTTATATCTGGCTGAATAAAATATAATGATGGCTGTGTTAAGTCCTTCGGAATAGAAGGAATATACATTGTCAATAACAGACCATATGTAGGCATGAACAAGGGTAGAAATACCCAAGAGATTAAATGAGATAGTTTTCCTTTCATAGTTCTTTTCGCATTCTAGCAACTGGAATATTCAATTGCTCTCTGTATTTAGCAACTGTTCTTCGAGCAATATTATAACCTTTTTCATTCAATAAATCCATCAATTTCTCATCGGTTAATGGATTGTGTTTGTCCTCAGCTTCGATGGCGTCAGATAAAATCTTTTTCACTTCACGCGTAGATACTTCCTCTCCACTGTCGGTTGATAATGATTCAGAGAAAAAGTACTTCAAGGGAAAAATCCCATAATTTGTTTGAACGAATTTAGAATTCGCGACTCTTGAAATGGTTGAAATATCCAAGCCTATCACATCTGCGATATCTTTAAGAATCATCGGGCGAAGTTTGGTTTCATCACCACTTAGGAAATAAGCTTCTTGATAATCCATAATCGCACCCATTGTCAATAATAATGTTTGTTGACGTTGTTTAATCGCATCAATAAACCATTTTGCCCCGTCTAACTTTTGGCGAACGAATGACAATGCGTCTTTATCCGACTTAGATGATTTTGCTCCTTCCGCATAGGAGCGAAGCATAGTTTCGTATTCTCTACTCACTTTTAACTCAGGAGCATTTCTACCGTTCAAGCCGAGTTCTAAACGTCCCTCGCTTTCAAATAAGGTAAAATCAGGAATAATCTGCTGATAATTTTTTGCGGATTCACGCATTGATCCTCCCGGCTTCGGATTTAATTTTAATATTTCATCAATTGCATCTTTCAGATCATGGTCATCGATTTCGAGTTTCTTTGCAATCTTATCGTAATGTTTTTTTGTAAATTCTTCAAAGTGATTTTCAAGGATTTTTTTCGCTGTATACCTTGAAATATCACCGTCTTGTTTTCGTTTGATTTGAATCAAAAGGCACTCCTGTAAATTGCGGGCACCAACACCTGCGGGATCAAGTTCCTGGACCAAATGTAAAATATCCAGTACATCCTTTACGCTTACATCGACATTCATCGAAAAAGCCAAATCATCTACAATGGCATCAATACTTCTATTGAGATAACCAGACTCGTCTAGGTTTCCGATGATGACATCAGCAATAGCAAATTGTGAATCTTCTAAATACAATAAATGCAATTGCTCTGTTAGTTTTTCCTGAAAAGACTGTTCGCCAGATAATGGTATCACTCGCTCTTCATCGTCCTTGGAATGATTGTTTACTTGTGTTTTATAGTCTGCGGAATCATCATCAAGATAATCTGACAAGTCGAACTCTTCCTCCCCGTCTGAATCATCAAATTCCTCCTCCTGTTCAAATTCATCCTCAAAGTCGTCGGCACCTTCTTCCAACGCTGGATTTTCTTCCAATTCCTGTTTAATACGTTGATCTAATTCCATCGTTGGAACTTGAAGCAATTTCATCAACTGGATTTGTTGAGGTGAAAGTCGCTGTTCCAGTTTTTGTGCAAGATGTTGTCTTAACGCCATTGGAATTGAGGAAATTACGAATTAAGGTATGATGTTCTGGCGAATTACTTGGTAAATCTCCCAAGTAGTTCGATCGTAAACGTATATCAATACGTGCATATTGTCCGCATTAAATGCGTCGTCTAATTGATCGGGAACGACAAAACTGTAGTTCACATAGTATTTCCCGTTTTGAATGTCATTTGGTCCTAACACCCTTCCGAAAGCTTGTCCATTTAGGTTTCCTCGGTGAATATCGCGGTGAATGTAACTGGTATTGTGTGAATTATCACTCATTTTTTGATCTCCAACCAAAGAATCCTCTAATACGTAAGCAACGATTCCTAACTCATTGGTTAATTGTTGATCTAATTTTTCAACTTCAACGTGAAGGAAAGCACCATGCGTTTGTGGATAATAATTCAAAGCAGATTGCATGTTAACCTTTAATGTATTTTCAGCAAGCATTGTATTTACCATGCTTGTCCAAGCGTTTGGACTCTGAAAAATATTTCCTCCTGAAAGAAAACGGTTAATAGTTCCACGTGGATTCCCACTGAATCCACCGTCATTCGTTCCAAAATAGGTTCCAATTTCAACCCCCTGTGGATTGGTGAAATCGATTGGATATTCTGGTGCGCTTACGGTTTGGAAATCTCCTATTCCAAGTGGCCCAACATGCATCGAAGAAACAAATATTCTTCCCTCGTGAGTTGTTTCCAATTGATGAGCTAAATCTGCTGCCGCCGGACAAAAAATACATTTGTGTCCTGTATAATCTTCAATTAGAATATTTCGATCAATGTTGGTGTTTGCGGTAAAGGTTGGCCATTCATTCGCAACGTAATCAGCCCAATTACCTGGATAAAGCGTGGTGTCAAGTTCCAAGGTTACTTGAGGTGGATATGGGTTCGTAATGCGGTCACAAGAAGTATAAAGATACATGGACCATGCAACAAGGAACAAAAGAGAAAACTTTTTCATACTAAAAACTTTGAGTAAAGCTAAGCGTTAAACCATTGGAAGCTGGCACGAATCGACATACGCCACCTACACAAAATAATCCAGCTCGTTGACGACCATAGGAGACAGTGAAACGAGTTGCGTCACGGATATATCCACAGGTTAAAATTGGATAATTCACACGTTTGTCCAAGTTAGGATTTCCATAGTTATACTGGTTCATAAAACTGAAAAACCATCCTGGAGAAATAGAATACTCCAATAATAAGGTTGCCCAATTTCCCTTGTCCTTAATTTCACCATCTTCTTTTTGAACAAATAATCCTTGTATTTCTGTACGAAGCGAATGTTTTGAATTGAATTTATAAGAAAACTCTGCTACTCCAATGTTCGCATGAATAATTCCTTTTGCGTCATTTGATATTTTTACGACATCATTATTGATTTTAATGGAATAGAAACTCAAGATTGTGCTGAATTTCTTGTTGAATTTTTTCGTGATGTTGAAGTTGATATCTTGCCAGTACATACTATCACTAGCTTGAAATGGACGACAAACATACGTTACTCCGGTAGAGTCCAACGGATTAATTCCGCTCGTACTATGAGTCGGCTGATAAGTTGTAGAGAAATTTCCACCAATTGTCGTTCCGTACTTTCCTCCCAATTTTGTTCCCTTTTTAAAAGTGTAAAGAACATCGGTTTGATAAGCAACTTCTCCTAATGGTTGTGTCGCATATGGATACAAAGTTGCAACTAAGTTGTACGTATGTGTTTTATTTAACGATGGCAAATAGTTCACGAAAACGTCTTGCAAATCCTTTGTTCGGTCCGAACGGTAGCTCATGTTATCGACAGATTTTCCTGAGACAAGAATCCCTAATCCTTTTCGGGTATAACTTACATTGAAAACCGATGCATGTCCATAGTTATAAATGTAATTATTGTCACTTGAGGGATCCTGTTCTTTTTGAACATATTCAACATCGCCGTAAAAGTTTTTATAACGCAATTTCATTCGTCCGCCATAGGTACCCACGTTTTGTGGCAAGATCAAATCTGGATTATTGTCCTCTTGGTATTTGCTCACGAAAGAAGCTCCTAGAACAACATCCAATGGAAAATCGTTCATTTTTTTCAATCCTTCATTCAAGTGAAATTCACCGTCTATTCCTCGGACAATTCCGTCGCCATGTATGATGTTTCCTCCTTGAAAGGAAAGGCGTTGATAGCCATAAACCCCTTTGATAACCAGTCCACTTGTTGGACGCACAATGATTCGAGCACCGTCCATCATATTATCGTATCCTAAAGCACGATCTTCATAAGCTCTTAACGAAAGTCCGGAGCCAAATTGCTCATAAAACGATCCTAATGTAACATCCACGAAACCATTGGAATATCCGATGTATCTCATTCCAATTCCGGTGCCATCAAAACGATTTGGGTATCCTTGAATTCTGGGTAAATACGATTCCAACCTCATCCCCGCTTTGAAATTTCCTTGCGTGTAGAAAACGTTCATATAGGAGTTTAATAATCCTTTCTCCGCTGGTTGTTTTGCATCAATAATGGAATCCGCATTTAGGTACTGAAAGGTGCTTTCGATATTGCCTGTTAAAGAGCCTTGAGCGAAACTTAAAAAAGTAATAAACAGGCCTGATGTAGCGAGTAAAAGTTTGTTCATTTGATTTATTTTCCGCTTATATGAAGCAATTCTTTGTATAATTTTTCTTCATCACCTGGTGCATAATTATTGTGTGAATAAACGATGTTGCCTTCTTTGTCCACTAAAAAAGTGTGTGGAACATTGTTTACGCCCATTGCACGTTTAAAGTCTCCATTTGGATCCATTAGTACCATGTAATCCCAAGCCTTTCCATTCACATAAATAGGAACTTGACTTTTTGTTTTTTCATCATCTATTGACACTGCTACCAACGTTACTCCTGTTTCAGCCTGCCAATCTTCGTATAAATCATGGATGGTATTCAATTCTTTTTTACACGGTGCGCACCAAGTCGCCCAAAAACTAATAATTACCGGCCCCTCTACGCCTAATGCGCCGGTATTAACGGATTTACCACTCATATCCTTCAAATTAACAGAAGGAAGTTGTTTCAATTGGTTTTCTGAGGCATGAGTATCTTGGGAAAACGCCGAAATTCCAGTAAATAAAACGAAGGCAAGTGTAAAAAGTGTTTTCATAATTTGATCATTTTTTGGCACGACTATTCAAAAACCTTGCCGAACTCAAAGGTATAAAAAAACCAAGACCTGAAAAACTTTCAGCCATTTTGAAAATTAATGAATTTTCCGTATTTTTGAAAAAACTAATACTCCATGATGAAGTCCTTATTTCTCTTTTTCACACTTGGTTTGAGTGTTTTTTCTTTTGCACAAGATGGCATTGTCATTCATGTAGATGGCCAGACAACCGACATTTCCGGTGCAACGCATACAGTGGTTGCGCCATCGAACGCTTCTTTTGATATTGCGCTTGACGTAGAAAACAACACTGGGTCAGCACATGCTTGGCGCGTAACACGTTTGCGTATAGATGCTCCGTCTGGCTGGACAGACGCTTTGTGTTGGGGACATGCTACAGATCCTTTTGGTGGAACATGCTACTCCTCTGGACAAATGAACACGAACCCATGGACGTCTCCCGGAGCTCAGTCTGTTCTATTCACAATAAACGACGGAGAATATGGTAAATTGAAAGCTTCTGTAGATCCAGCGGATGGTGTTTATGGAACAGCTCATTACCGTTATTATATTTCAACAAATGGACTATCTTTCTCAGATTCTGTTGATGTTGTGGTAGATTACTTGGCTGCAGTGAAACCAGTGAAAGAAGAAGTTGGCGTAAGCATTTACCCAAATCCAACATCTGAATATGTTTCTATACAACTAGCTGGCATGGACCAGTCTACGTTCAAATTAATGGATGCAGTTGGAAACGTCATCATGAAAGAGACGATTCACGGAAGTAAAAAAATCAATGTAGGTGATTTCAGCAACGGAATCTACTTCCTTATTTTTGAAACATCCGCTGGTAAAACCATTACCAAAAAATTAGTGGTTCGTCACTAAATTGTTACTTTCAATCTTTTCGAACACTTTAGACAATATTATTGTCTAATTTCGTGCTATGTCCAAAAAAAGGTATTCAAAACCAGCTCCCGGGAAAAAAAAATCGGGTATCAATGCGATATTAATTCGCCTATTCGAGAAACACCCAGGTGTTGAATTAACACACCAACAAATTTGTACGATGGTTGAGGCTCGTGATCCCATGAGCCGTCAGGTAGTATTCGAAGGCTTGAATGCTTTGGCAGCGAAAAATGCCATCAAACGAATCAATCATTTCACATACAGCTTAAATGGCGGGTCCAATTTAGTTGAGGGGGTCATTCAGTTGACACAACGCGGAGCCGGATTCGTCGTCGTTGAAGGAAAAGATAAAGACGTGTTTATTGCACCACAGAACATTGGACAAGCATTAAATGGCGACACCGTAAAAGTACGCTTATTCAAATCTGGTCCCAATAGAGACGAAGGAGCTGTTGTTGAAATAAAAGAACGTGAGCGTGTTCAGTTTGTAGGGACCATCCAATTCGGTGATAAAAATGCCCTTCTCATTCCTGACAATAATCGCAGTGGCTTAGAAATTCGCGTGCCAAAAGAAAACCTGAATGGCGCGAGAGATGGTGAAAAAGCGCTAGTTAAAATTACTGTTTGGCCAAAATCTGCAGAGAAACCATTTGGCGAAGTTGTAGCCATTTTAGGAATGCCCGGAAGCAATGACACAGAAATGCTTTCTATTTTATACAACCAAGGAATCAATCCCATTTTTCCAGATGCTGTTTTAGAGGAAGCGGAACGTGTGCCTGTTGAACTAGACGATAAAGAAATTTTAACGCGCAGGGACTTTCGATCAACCCTTACCTTCACCATCGATCCCTTTGATGCACGTGATTTTGATGACGCCATTTCTTACCATGAACTAGAAAATGGTCACTATGAACTTGGTGTTCATATTGCGGATGTTAGTCATTATGTGCGTCCAGGAATGGCAATGGATGCCGAAGCCTTACTTCGATCGAACTCTGTATATTTAGTTGACCGTGTAATTCCTATGTTACCTGAACAATTGTCAAACATTGCTTGCTCATTAAGGCCGCACGAAGATAAATATACCTTCTCTGCCGTCTTTGAAATGGACGAAAAAGGAAAAGTATACAAAGAATGGTATGGAAAAGGCGTCATACATTCGAACCGACGATTTACCTACGAAGAAGCACAAGAAATCATCGAAGGACAGGATGGAGACCATCAAACGGTCATTCGTAAACTGAATTCAGTCGCTCATATTTTAAGAAAACAACGTTTAAAAGATGGTGCATTAAGCATCGAATCCGAAGAGATGCGTTTTCGCTTAAACGATGTTGGAAATCCATCAGAAGTGGTCATCAAAACATCGAAAGATGCGCATAAATTAATTGAAGAATTTATGTTGTTGGCGAATCGAAAGGTGGCAACATTCTTATCTAAGCCCGAAAAAGGAAGGGATCCATTCCCGATGATTTATCGTGTTCACGATTCGCCGGACCCAGGAAAAATGGATGTTTTCTCGGTGTTCATTGAAAAATTCGGACATAAAATCGATTTACACGATACACAATCCATCGCTAAAAATTTGAACGCCTTATTTGAAGAAATTCGAGAAGAAAATGAGTTTTCACTTGTTCAATCAATGGCCATACGTTCCATGGCAAAAGCTTCTTATGAAACAGAGAACATTGGTCACTATGGATTAGCTTTTAAACATTACAGCCATTTCACATCACCTATCAGACGCTATGCCGATTTAGTGGTTCACCGTATTTTACAGGAAGAACTGACGAGCAAGCAACATAAATATGGTGGTGAGTTAAAAGCCATTTGTACGCGTATTTCCAAAAATGAACGCAAAGCTTCCGAAGCAGAAAGAGAATCCACGAAATATTTCCAAACCTTGTTCGTAATGGACCACTTGGGAGAAGTTTTTGAGGGGACGATTTCCGGAATTGCGGAACATGGAATGTTTGTTCGTATGGACGAAAATCATTGTGAAGGAATGGTTCCGATGTCAGAAATTCCTGGTGATCGTTACTATTTCGATCAAGACAACTTTAAAATTACAGGTGCACGTTTCCGAAAAGCATTTAATTTCGGAGATAAAGTACGTGTGAAAATAGCCAAGGTAAATCCTAAAAAACGTCAGATTGACTTAGAATTAGTGGTCGACTAATACAAGAAATTGTTGTAGGGATAGCGGACACGAAATATCGCTTTAACTTCTTCGTAGAGCACTTCCTTCAATTCCTCCACATTCTCCTTGTTTTGAGCAGAAATAAACACACATTTTGTTTTGTTCATTTTTGACATCCATGATTTTTTGAGAGACTCCAACGTTCTAACATCCTCCTCCTCTTCATTCATTTCATTCAGAACAGGTTGATACGCATCAATTTTATTAAACACAACAATGGTTGGTTTCTCTGTTTTATCAATCTCATTCAATGTTTCATTCACCACATTAAATTGATCTTCGAAATTTGGATGAGAGATATCCAACACATGAATGAGTAAATCAGCTTCGCGAACCTCGTCTAATGTTGACTTGAATGATTCCATCAATTGTTGAGGTAGCTTGCGAATAAATCCAACGGTGTCTGTTAAAAGCATCGGCATGTTGTCAATCACCACTTTGCGAACAGTTGTATCAAGCGTAGCAAACAATTTATTTTCAGCGAACACTTCAGACTTGGAAAGTAAATTCATCAAAGTGCTTTTGCCCACATTCGTATATCCAACAAGAGCAACACGAACAAGTTGTCCACGGTTACTTCGTTGAATGGTCATTTGTTTATCAATGTCTTTTAATCTTTCCTTCATTAAGGAAATACGCATTTGAATAATTCGACGGTCTGTTTCAATCTGAGATTCTCCCGGACCACGTAGTCCAATCCCCCCTTTTTGACGCTCAAGGTGAGTCCACATGCGTGTTAAGCGCGGAAGCATGTACTGAAGTTGTGCGAGTTCTACTTGCGTTTTCGCTTGAAACGTTCTTGCGCGACTAGCGAAGATGTCCAAGATTAAAATGGTCCTATCAAGTACTTTACATTCTAATTCGCGTTCTATGTTTCGCAATTGAGAAGGCGATAGTTCATCATCGAAAATCACCATTTCGATGTCCATCGCTCTCATGTACTGTTTGATTTCCTCCAGTTTTCCTGTCCCAACGTAAGTTCGTGGATTTGGATAAGGTAACTTCTGTAAAAATTTCGTGTGTGTAATTGCTCCGGCTGTTTCGGCTAGAAACTCCAATTCATCCAAATGTTCATTGGCAATAACCTCATCTATTTCTGATGTGATAACGCCTACTAAAATACAAGATTCCTCTACTGCATCTACTGTTACGTGGCCTTCTTGCATTATTTTCTCAACGTTTTAATGTGCTGGATAACAAGCTCCATGTTTTCCTCATTCTCCAAAATCGCGGACATGGGAGGCATGGCATTTTTACCCTTTTGTAATATTTTTTTAATTTGCTTATCACCTAAACGTGATTGAGACAAGTCTTTCGCTCCGGAACCACCCATTTTTCCATCCTCACCGTGACAACTTGCACAATTTACAGTATACAAAGATGCGCCTTTTTGAGCAGGTGTTTCTGACGGTAAAGTTTCGTTGTTACTTGAAGCTTTGTCGTTACCACAAGAAGTGAGTCCCGCCAAAAACAGAATAAAAAGGATGCGTGTTAGAACCATGAAGTTACATGTAAATTTTCTCTAAATGGCCAAGGAATAAAGGCCAATATTAAAATGAATCCGATGATATAATATGTTCTAATTTTCTTGTGTTTAGCCAAATCAGATTCTTGTTTTTCTGCTAGTTTTCTACCAATAGTAATTACAACGATTGCAGCAAGCATTCCAATTAAATGTTCCATTCCAAAAAATCGGTACATCCCTTTAGACTCTGTCATCCAATTTTCACCAAAAAAGACTTTTTTCGAAGTGAAAAAATATTGCGCTAATCCAATTAGTAACTGCGTATGCAAGGTAATCATGGCAAAAAGGTTGATCATTTTGTGTTTCTTTTCATACGTTTTCGCAGTAAATGCATTCGCAATAGCAAGCAATAAAAGAATAATAGCTACCCAACGTAAGCCAGAATGTGCATGAGTTAAAATAGAATTCATATGTTTAAGTTTAGTCGTTTAATTTCAATACCGCTAAAAATGCTTCTTGCGGAACTTCTACTCGTCCCACTTGGCGCATACGTTTTTTACCAGCTTTTTGTTTCTCTAATAATTTACGTTTACGGGAAATATCTCCGCCGTAACATTTTGCTGTTACATCTTTTCTCAAGGCTTTGATGGTTTCGCGCGCAATCACTTTCGCGCCGATAGCTGCTTGAATCGGAATTTCAAATTGTTGTCTTGGGATTAATTCGCGCAATTTGACACAAATGCGTTTTCCTAGATCATAGGCATTGCTTCGGTGAACCAATGCCGATAATGCATCCACTTGTTCGCCATTCAGTAAAAGGTCCATTTTAATCAAATCTGACTCTTTGTATCCAACTGGATGATAGTCAAACGAAGCATAACCACGAGAAACGGATTTCAAACGGTCATAAAAATCGAAGACAATCTCTGCCAATGGCATTTCAAAGGTAATTTCCACGCGGTCTTGTGTCAAATACACTTGGTTCTGTAATTCGCCACGTTTTTCAATACACAAAGTCATAATCGCACCAACATATTCTGTTTTCGTGATCACTTGTGCTTTAATATAA
This sequence comes from Flavobacteriales bacterium, assembly GCA_947461635.1. Lineage (GTDB taxonomy): Bacteria > Bacteroidota > Bacteroidia > Flavobacteriales_D > Crocinitomicaceae > UBA952. Next base: position 16,409 of record CANHMH010000041.1, read on the forward strand.
GGTTCTTCTATTCGTTCCATTCCAGATGGATCTGGGAGTTCAGATGGGTTATTCACAATTAACGCATCCTCTGGATCTTTTTTCATATAAGCCTTGTAAGACACGTTGGGAACAGTAGTAATAACCGTCATGTTAAACTCACGTTCCAAACGCTCTTGTATGATTTCCATGTGTAGCATCCCGAGGAAGCCACATCGGAACCCAAATCCAAGCGCAGCAGATGATTCAGGTTCAAAAACCAATGATGAATCATTGAGTTGCAATTTTTCCATGGAATAACGCAGCTCCTCATAATCTTCATTGTCAACTGGATAAATTCCAGCAAATACCATTGGTTTTACATCCTCGAATCCCTTGATAGGAACTTCACATGGATTTTCTGTTTCGGTAATGGTGTCACCAACTTTTACTTCATTGGCTTGCTTGATTCCAGAAATAATGTATCCTACATCGCCTGCTCTCACCTCGTTTCGTGGCGAAAGATCCATTTTTAAAATTCCGATTTCATCCGCATTGTAATCTCTGCCTGTATTCAGAAAACGAACTTTTTGTCCTTTTCTTAAGACTCCATTTTTTATCCTGTAATA
>CANHMH010000042.1 GCA_947461635.1 Flavobacteriales bacterium
CGTCAAAGTTAATGTTGTGAAAATACCCCAATAGTTTAGGTTCAATTTTCCAGTCACGCTTTTTTCGGGTGTGAGTCGAAACAATGCAAAAAGAATGGCAAGTCCGCCAACTAAAGTGCTCCCATGTTGTAAGATTTTCAAAACCGGTACCTGCATACCGAAAAAGTCCATGGTGTTAGTTAAAGCGGGGATATTCTGAACAAAATAGCCATGATCGTGCGTAAAGCTGTCCAAAAATAGGTGTGAAACTGCGCCAATAAAAACAGAAAGGATGACGACAAGCCAATTTCTTTTGAAATACGAATGCCAATCGACCTGCTTAAACTGGGAAAGTCGAGAGCTTAAAACAGCAGGCAAATTGTCGAACAAACGGTCACGAACAACAAGGTGAAAAAGATAGGCGAGTACGATCCCTATTGGAATATCGAACCAAAAAAGTCCATTTATGGTATGACTGTAATTGCTTTGAATGCGCATGCGTAAAAAAAATTCAAAGTCTGGAGTCAAACTTCCAATGATAAGTCCAGTCAATGAAAACCAATGTCTTGGCAAATATGTCAATGGTAAAACGATCGCTGGATGTGAAAAGGTAAATGGCATGTGCTGAATATTAAGTTATCGTTCGTGTTTCGTTAGTGCTTTCCTATTAAAATAACTAACAGTGCATAAATTAATCTCTTACGCAACGAACTGACAAACCAAGCTTCTTACTGCCGTAGCCCATGTCATCATGGAGATTTCTAAGCTCAGCACTATTGCCATACGAATTCCGACCTAAGGCGAAATTTTCAGTAACATCAGTAGTACTCCACCATCCTGCACATTTATCAATCCATTTGAACTTACCTTGACTGAGTCTAAACCCGCTAAATTCATTGAATATGACAATTTTACTATTTTTACTATCAAGTATCTGTTTTCCAACTTCAGTCCATTCTGCATCGCTTGGTATATGCCAACCTTTTGGCGCCATGTTACGAGAATCGTTTACTGCATACCAATTGTATAATTTTCCGTATTTCGCGCCATTTTTTTGATTGTTATCATAATAACACCATGCAGGCTGTTTGTTTTTTCCTGCTTTTTCCCATTCTTCATTCGTTTTGACTTGTGGTATTGAGTCTCCATTTCGGAATTTGTCAATGTTCAGGTTATCAACCATCCATACTTGTTTACCGATGGGTACTTCTTTATATACTACCGGTTCGTTTGAAGATGTTTTATTAGTTGTAGCAGCTTTTTTCTTTGAAACATTCTCTCCGCAGGAAGTGACGATAATCGTAGTCATTAAAATGACATTTAACATTAAATTTGCTTTTTTCATTTTCAATCTTTTCTATTTTATTTCTTTCACTTATAAATAGCGGTACGTTCTTTTAATGTTGTCGGTTTTAGTAAGTATTTATTTAATAGAGATTTAATCACCACCACATCCACCTCCACAACTTGAACTACAAGAACTTCCGCTGTCTGAGCTATCTACTGAATTCCCATCGGGACTATCGTCACTTGAATCTTCCCAGCTTCCACCGCCACCTCCACCTCCGAATTCACCACCTCCGAATTCGACATCACTACTTACAGCTGATGGGAACATTAAAATTAGAGGGTCTGTTCCTGTATAACTATCAGAATAAACTGAATCATTTTGATTTTTCTGTGCCTTTTTTATTTTATCGATTTTTCCTTTAAATTTGGTTACCTCCCATATTTCAGGTGGTGGTTCAAGTCCAAATTCTCTTTTATAAAGTTCTATTGTATGAAAATAATGTGATTGGAATGCTTCAGTCTGACTACCAACCGATACTAATTCTGGATTATGATCAAAATCATATCGAATGATTTCTTTGCAAAATTTCCTGTAACCCGAACTGAATAATAAATGTTCATGCCATACTTGGTCAATAACTTTTGAAGGAGTTACGCTAAAATCACTTATGACACCCAAATAAACAAATTTCTTATATTCCCACATGGCTTTCAAAGCGAAATTCTTTTTCCAGTTAAGTTTTCTGGAGAGTTTATCGGCAAATGCTTTTGTAAATGGGTTTTGTCCTCCAAATTTTGCGACTATTTCATCCCATAAGTGTGTAGGAACTAGGTTGTCAAAGTGGTAGTTTGCAATATTTAACCAAAGTTCTTTTTTATTCATATTCGTTTTTATTTTGTGATTGGTTATTTTTCTTTTTCTTCTAACAAGCAAGCAAATTTTTCAGCCGCAATAAAAGACATACTCTTTGTTAAATGAATATCAAATTTCTCTTTTATAACATCAGCCATTGATTCATCAAAAATTCTCAAAACAAGTCGGAGTTCAGGTTGGAAATATCTAGCATTTAATCCAATTTCAAGATTTGCATAATCATCATTTATTACCGAAATCAAAACACGACAATGCTCTGCACCTGCATCTTGCAGAACATGAGGCTGACGAGCATTACCAATATAAACATCAATATTTAGGTTTCGGAAGTATTCAATATTTTCCGATTCTTGATTGGATTCAATTACAACTATTCTTTCTCCAGCCTTTTGAAGTTCATCTGCAATAAAATACCCAAGTCGTCCCAAGCCGCAAAGAATAACATGGTTTTTGTAGTTATACTTTTTTCTACCCAATGACCTTTGTGCTCTTCTTTTTACTATTGTATCAATAAGAAGTGAGAAAATTAGCCAAATGAAAATGGACGAGCAAAGAATAAGCACGATTCCAATAATCTTACTTAGTGCACTTGCATTCTGAAGATTTATATCGCCATAGCCAACTGTTGAAATGGTTACTACGACAAAATAAAAGGAATCAATCCAGGATAATTGCTCGCTAAAATGAAAATATACAATCGAACTAAATACGATCAGTGCAAAAAATGAAATCAACAATACTAAAAATAAGTTGCTTGATTTATTTTTCGGAATGTCAAGAATAGGCTTTGCTTCTTTTTTCTTGTTGCGTTTAATAGGATTATCAAGTGCTTTAATAAAAGAAGGAGCAGCTAACTTGGCTGGATTTAAAATAATTAAATTTGTATTGGCTTTTTCTAAATGTGGTCTTATATTTTCATTAAACATTGAGGTCGTAATCGGTATGCTTGAATACAATGCCATCATTGCAATAACGATTTCAAGATTGTCCTCGTCCTTTTCGAATAGGACGTAAGTCATGGTAAATGACTTTATGTCCATGTTGTGAAATTTTTTTTCGGTTTCGCTTATAGTAGATGAGTCAGCACTGGGAAGATTAGAGAAAAGATTTGGCAAATGTGTCACATTAACCCCTTTTTGAGTTAACAACAACTTTGTCCGATTGGCAAGGTGTCCAGATCCTAATATTAATACAGTTCTACCGTCCATTTTTTGTTTTTCAGTTTGATGTTTTTGTTGTCACCATACAATGACCGTTAACCCACTTATATGCGAACAAAAAACAGCTTATAAATTTAATGTGGCTATACAGGCGTGCAAAATATTCGTGTAGTAAATATAAAATAAAATCTAGTTCATCAAAGAGGCTTCTGATGTTTGGAATGTTTTTTACTGACTAAAGGGTGCTGATTTATGCGGATGTTAACAAGGCTTTCAGAACAATTCATTTCTTATACAACAACTTCTTCATTCGACTCAAAGACTCCGGTAGGATCCCTAAATACGACGCGATTTGATGCTGTGGAACCAACTGTTCGATGCCGGGATGACGTTGGATCAATTCCAAGAAACGTTGTTCAGCACTTGCTGAAATCGTGAGTAAAAAGCGTTTTTGTAGGACAGCTAAAGTGCGTTGAGCCATGATTCTGAAAAGTCGTTCCAATGGTGGGACTTGAATGAAAAGCCATTCTAAATCATCTTTTGTGAAGGAGAGAAGGTAACTGTCTTCCATCGCTTGGATGTTCATGTTCGTTTTTTCTTGACTGTGGAACGAAGCAATGTCTCCAACCCACCAATCTTTGAAGCCAAAATACAATACGTGTTCGGAAGCTTTTTGATCGATAAAAAACACACGAAACGTTCCTTCTACAATGAATCCCTGTGAATAACATTCGTCGCCTTCCCGCAAGAAAAATTCTTTTTTCTTTACTTTTTGTAAATGAAAACGACTTTTAATTAAGGCTTCGTGCTCTGGTGTAATACTGATTTTATCCTTAATGTAATCAATCAGTTGTTGGTGTGCGATTTCTTCTGTCATGATTCATTTCTTGGTAAATTCATTCGGATGCGCCATTCTTTGGGATGTGAATTGTTAAATCGATTTCCCAAATGTTTGATGATGCCAATCCGCTGTCCTTCGTAGCTAAGTAGTGTGTATCCTTGTTTTCCTTCGAGTGGAAAGGTGTCGCCATGTAAGTATTGCAAAGCTTCTTGTTTGCTCAATTCAATGTTTGGCAATTCTGGCTTCAAGGAAAAATTCAAGGCCAATTCAATTTCTAACTGCCAGCCTTTTCGCTGTTCGATGGCGATGTGTGTCCCGCGTTTCATCCACTTTAGGACATTGCTGATTTCATCATAGTGCTGCACGCAAAATTCCGTTGTTGCGTAGATGTTTTCCTCTTCCTTGAAATAGACATGCGGAAAATTCGCCTCGATTTTCAGTGGAATTTCGCTTTCGCTCACTGTTTGAATTCTGCCCGATTTTCGCTTGTTTTGACCTGAAAACGATCTTTTTTGAAGTAAAACAGCATAAAATCCTTCGCTTTTTGCAATTCCAGGGATAAAGTGATACCCGTATTCTTTGACATCTTGCGTGAGTCCGTCGAAGCATGGAATGGAGACAATCTCCGCGTCGTGTTCTTCGAGGAATGCAGCGATGCATTCTTCGTTTTCCGCTGGATTAAACGTACAAGTCGAGTAGAGTAGGTAGCCGTCTTCTTTCAAGCTTGGCCAAACTGATTCCAAGATATCGGTCTGACGTACCGCACAATGTGCCGCGCTTTCCAAACTCCATTCCAAGCGTGCGTTGGGATCTTTACGGAACATTCCTTCACCGGAACAAGGCGCATCGACCAAAATAAAATCGAAGTAGGAGTGAAGCTTTTCAAAATCCGACGGAGCATTGTTACTGACAAAGGTATTTGAGTATCCCCATTTCGTCAATGTTTCCGCTAGAATGTAGGCGCGTGAACGAATGATTTCATTTGAAATCAACATTCCCCGATTGTCTAAATAACTCGCTAACAAGGTGCTTTTTCCACCTGGAGCAGCACAGAGATCTAATAAAACTGGATTTTCTGGAAGCTCAATGCTGCGAACAATCGCATCAATGTACATGGATCCTGCTTCCTGTGGATAATAGGTCCCAGCGTGAAAAAGTGGGTCCAAGGTAAAGGAAGGGCGTTCTTTCAAATAGCGTCCATCTGGACACCAAGAAACGACTTCTTCTGTTTCAAATTGAACTGATTTCTTTCTGGGATTCAAGCGTATCGAAATCGGTGATTCGCTGTCTAGTGAGGCGAGTAAAGGTGTTTGTCCCAATGGACCAGCTTCGATGCGATCAATAAAATCTTTTGGCAATGAAATCATGCCCTAAAAGTACCAATTATTGTTGAATTTCGACGCGAATAATCAGCTTCGATTGTTCCGTTGCAATGCTTCTGCGATCAATGCGGTGTCCAACGCAACAAATGATTTTTTCGTCATCACATAGGACAAATCTATGTTGTTTTTCACTTGCCTGCACGTGATCATCCTTCAAAATGTCCGAGATAAGTTTTGACCCACTTAATCCAATTGGTTGCATGCGATCACCCTTTGTCCAAAGACGTACATAGAGCTCTCCTACAATTTTGGATTGATCTAAAAACAACGTGTTTTTATCGAATTCACTTGGAAGTTCAGTGATGAATTGCGCGTGAAATGTTGGCTTAGAGAATGGAATAGGATTCGTCGGAACGAAATACAAGGAATCGCGTTCTTTTACGATTGCTTGAAACGGACCATCATTGACTTTCCAATTCAATCTTTTTCCTGCCGCGTATCGCTCAAATTCAGGGATTTTCTTCACGATAAATGCCGGTATTGATAGTTTTTTTAAGACTTCAACTAATTTTAAATCAGTAATATGATATATTTCATCTAAAGTAATGGTTTTATTTTTTAGAATCGCATCAGTGAGCGCTTGAATTTCTGCTTGATGTTCCTTCAGGTTGGATTGAAAAATACCTTGAATGCGTTGAATAGAGTCTCTTAATGTGGGAATTTCCTCTTCCAACGCTGGAATCAATTTCAAGCGGAAAAGGTTCCGTAAATACTTCGTGCTTTCGTTACTGGAGTCTTCTCTCCAGCTCAAGTTCACTTCGTTGGAAAGTTGCGTGAGTTCCTTTTTGGAAAAGGGTAAGAGCGGACGAAGGATGCGTCCATTTTTCTCCAACATTCCTTGTAGTCCCGAGAGTCCAGCACCACGGAATAGTTGCAGCCAAAACGTTTCTATTTGATCGTCCTGATGCTGTGCAACGAATAAAAAGGAATTCGGTATCTTATTCAGGTGTGTCTGAAAAAAATCGTAGCGTTCGGTTCGAGCCAATTGTTGTAGGTTTCCTACTGAAATGAGTTTTTCTTTTAAGTCAACACGGTGAACATGAAGAGGAATGGTATGTAAGCGACAATAGGCTTCAACAAAGACTTGATCACCATTGCTTTCTTCTCCACGAAGTTGGTAGTTAACGTGAAGTACAGTAATCGAAAGTGAATTTCTTCGACAGATGTCCAATAGAAGCATGGAATCATGTCCTCCGCTTACTGCTAAAAAGTAGTGTCGAGCCGGATGTTTATCAAGGAAAGATTGGAAGTATGTCTGGAACTTATTCAGCATACATGCCAGTTAAGATTTTCTGAATTTTTGTTTGACATTCTTCGTACTCTTTTTCCGGATCAGACAGAATGGTGATAGCGCCACCAACTGCGCAAGAAAGGTATTTTTTTTCGCGGTTGTAGATCAAACTTCGAATCACGACATTGAAATCAAAATCCCCGTTTGGACTAATATAACCAATAGAACCAGAGTAGATCCCTCGGTTAAAGTCTTCCGTTTCATCAATGATTTTCATCGCTTCTACTTTTGGTGCACCGGTCATACTTCCCATGGGGAAACTCGCATTTAGAATGTCTAAAAATGTTACTTCTTTTTCCACTTCGCATTCGACGGTGGAAATCATCTGATGCACGGTTTCAAAGGTGTGAATGCCACATAATTCACTGACATGAACACTTCCTTTTTTGGCGATGCGTGATAAGTCGTTGCGCACAAGGTCCACAATCATGATGTTTTCAGCACGTTCCTTTGGATCGTTTTGTAAGTGTTGTTTCAATGCTTCATCTGCCGCTGCATTTGTTCCTCTAGGGGCTGTTCCTTTGATTGGTTGCGAAATAATCCGACTTCCAGATTTCTTCAGGTATCGTTCCGGACTACCACAAAAAACAGCATGATTTTCTGTTTCAAGGAAAGTGGAAAAAGGAGCTTTTGTAATGCGATTCAATTTGAAATACGTATCCAATGGAAAGTCTAATTCAACATTTTCCGCATAAAACTCTTGGCAATAGTTGACTTCGTAAATATCCCCTCGCTGAATGTGCGCTTTTAAGTGTGAAACTTGAGAAATATAGCGTTCTTTAGAGGTTCTTGCTTCAAATTTGTAAGGAAAGGAATGGAAATTGTGATCAATTTCTTCCTCCATAAAGTAATCCAAAAACGTAAAGCTCTCCTCATCTTGATCTCCCTGTAGGTATTCGAATTTCTCTTTCTCTAAGTGAATCACAAATTTTGGAACCCAAAAATGAGCAAGTGGATAAGCCAATTCATCCGCATGGGAAGAAGTTAGTTTTTCGAATTCATTCTTTAAATCGTAGGATAGTGATCCGAAAAGATAAGATCCGGAATTCGCTTGTATGTACTGCTGCAATTGATCAACTGATTGACCCTTTTCCAAAATAAATTCATTTTGAATACCGAAAGCCAATAAGCCTGTTCCGTCGTTACTATTTAAAAAACAAACGTTTTTCCACTTTTTCATAGTGCAAAATTAAAAGGATTTGCGCTTTGTTTAACTTAAACACAAGAATCTTCAAACACTTTCGTTATTAAGTTGTTACTTTTGCATGGAATTCTAGCAACAGAATCAAACGAAACACGTCAAATTAGTAAAATCCCTTCGTGGAATATGAAATTAGTACTCTCCTTTCTTTTTATTAGCTTCTCACTTATCTCTTTTTCTCAGTCCAAAGTGACCCTCAGTGGATACATCACCGATTCCAATGACGGAGAAGCGATGACAGATGTGAAAGTGTACATTCCTGCTCTGAAATTAGGAGCGATGTCCAATGCTTATGGATTCTATTCATTAACCGTGGTTCCTGGAAAATATAATGTAGAGTATCGTTCTGTTTCCTACGGTTCAGAAGTTCGCGAGATTGATTTGACGAAAAGTACCGTGCTCTCCATCGAATTGGGTGCGAAAGTTAGCGATTCCAAGGAAGTGGTAGTCAATATGAAAAAGACTGAAAACGTGACTTCAACAAAAATGGGTCAAATTGAATTGCAAATGGACCAAATCAAAACCTTGCCTGCATTCATGGGTGAAGTTGATGTCATAAAAACCATTCAGTTACTTCCGGGTGTTTCTTCGGTTTCCGAGGGTGGACAGGGATTTTACGTGAGGGGTGGAGGTCCAGATCAGAATTTAGTCTTATTAGACGAAGGAGTCGTTTACAATGCAGCTCACTTATTTGGATTCTTCTCTGTATTTAATGCGGATGCGGTAAAATCAGTGAATCTGATCAAAGGAGGAATGCCGGCTAATTTTGGTGGAAGAATGTCCTCTGTACTCGAAGTCAACATGAACGAAGGAAACATGAAGAAATTAAAAGTTACCGGTGGTATCGGTGCGATTTCTTCACGTTTAACCTTGGAAGGACCGATTAAAAAAGACAAAGGATCGTTTATCGTTTCTGCACGTAGAACCTACATTGATATCTTATTGAAAGCAGCCATTTCGGACACCTCTCCCTTCGCTGGGTCTTCTTATTTCTTCTATGATTTCAACGCGAAATTGAATTACAAGCTTTCTGCAAAGGACCGAATTTATTTAAGTGGTTATTATGGAAAAGATGTATTCAATTTCTCTGACAAAAAAGGTGGATTCGGTGCGAATATGCCTTGGGGGAATGGAATTGCAGCATTTAGATGGAATCACTTATTTAGTGATAAGTTGTTTATGAACGTGACAACAACCTTCTCAGATTACATGTTTAAATTTGGTTCACAACAAGATGAATTTCGTTTTGAACTCGCTTCCGGAATCCGTGATATAGGAGCAAAAGTTGATTTTTCGTATTTCCCCAATCCCATTCATCGAATTAAATGGGGAGCAGATTACAAATACCACACGTTTACTCCAACGAGCGTAACTGCACAAAATGACACAACTGTTTTTGATACCGGTGCAGCACAAAAATTGTACTCGCATGAAGCTTCGGCGTATGTGTTGGATGAGTTTGACTTAAATGATCAAATTCGTTTAAATGTTGGACTTCGCTACAGTGCTTTTGCTCATGTTGGTCCATTTACACGTTACATTAAAGGCGATGGGATTTCCACGCAAGACACCACGATTCAATACCAGAAAGGCGATTTAATTAAATTTTACCACGGACTGGAACCACGCGTTTCCATGCGTTGGTTATTGCCAGATAACAGTTCGATCAAAGCAGGATATGCCTACAATTATCAATATGTGCACCTCACATCGTTAAGTGCGGTTTCACTTCCTACGGATATTTGGTTTCCAACAACGGATATCGCAAAACCGGAAAAGGGATGGCAAGGTTCAGTAGGGTATTTTAGAAATTTCTTCAAGGACAAATTCGAAAGTTCAGTTGAAGTGTATTACAAAGAAATGAAAAACCTCATTGAATTTAAAGAAGGAGCATTGCCAGGTGATAACGTGAGCGATAATACCGATAATATTTTGGTCTTCGGTGAAGGTAGAGCCTATGGAATTGAATTCTTTTTCAAGAAATCCATTGGACGCTTTACTGGATGGGTAGGATACACTTGGGCGAAAACGGAACGTAGATTTCCAGACATCAATGAAGGAAATATTTACCCAGCGAAGTATGACCGTCGACACGATTTAACGTTGGTTGGTACTTACAAACTAAATGAACGTTGGACCTTCTCCGCTAGTTTCATTTATGCAACCGGAAACACCTTGACTTTGCCAAGTTCTTGGTACGTACAAGAGCAAAACTTATTGTTCAATTATGGACCGCGTAATTCAACACGAATGGCGCCGTATCACCGTTTGGATTTGTCTGCTACGTTATACAGTAAAGCATACAAAACGAAAACAGATCCAGCAACTGGAAAAGAAATTGACGTAAAGAAAAAATACAGAAGCAATTGGTCTTTCTCTATTTACAATGTTTACAACCGCATGAATCCGTTCTTTTTATATGTTGACAATGATGGTGATTTTCTCTCTGGAAATTTCAAGTTGTCAGTGAAACAAGTATCCTTATTTCCAATCATACCTAGCGCAACATGGAATTTCGAATTTTAACTAAACTACTTTTTGGCATCAGTATGTTGTTGATGGCTGTATCTTGTACAAAGGAAGTTCAAATAGATATTCCTGGTTACAAAGACCAATTGGTGATCGATGGAAGCATTGAAACGGGTCAACCTGCGATTGTTCTTTTAAGTACAACGAATAATGTCTATTCACCCACAAATTTTCAAGCGTACTTAGAGGGTTTTGTGTCTGGGGCAACAGTCACCATCTCCAACGGCGTTGAAACGGACACCTTGACGGAAATTTGTTCCGATAATCTCCCTCCAGGAACAGAAGAAATTGCGGCTGCGTTTTTTGGTTTGCCAGTTGATGTTTTGGTGAATATGCATCTTTGCGCCTACATTTCTTTTGGAATGTTTGGTGAAGTTGGAAAGACCTACACCTTGAAGGTTGTTAACAATGGTTCTGAATATACAGCAACAACCAATATTTCAACTCCTACACCATTGGATTCTCTTTATTGGAAGCCTGAAGGATCTTACACTGATCGAGGATTCTCTTGGGCGAAATTAAGCGATCCATCTGTGAGTGGTGATTCCTACGCTTGGCAAGTGAAATTGGCTGGAATGTCAAATTTCTCGCGCACATTCAATCCATTCTTTAACGATAAATTCTTCAATGGACAAACATTTGATTTTGCCTATGAAAATCCCATGAGTTTCGATGATCCAATGGGCGATCCCGAATACAGGGGATATTACAAACTTGGCGATACGGTGATTGTTAAATTATCTAAAATCGGTAAAAAGGAATACAATTTCTTTGAGAAAAAATACAATCAAATTTATTCAGCTGGAAATCCTTTTTCAACGCCAACAAATATCCCTACAAACATCCAAGGTGGTGCCTTAGGAATTTGGGTTGGTTATTCTCCATGGTTCGATACATTGATTTGTCAATAGCCTAATTTATCTTTCAAAGGATAAAATCGGTTTCTGTGCATTAAAGAATTCGTATTCTATCATTCCTCTATCATTCCTCTATCATTAAGATTAAATATAAATTATACCCGTGTTTTTGTAAGTGGAAACTGAAGATATTGCGTGAAATTTGACCTGTAATAATACTGTTACACTTAATTTTTTCACAGATGAAAACAAATGAAGAATTGCAAAAAGACGTACTAGATGCCATCAAATGGCAACCCTTATTAAAAGCGGCAGAGATTGGTGTTACAGCTAAAAATGGTGTTGTAACTTTGACAGGAAATGTGAATAGTTTCACGAAAAAAATCGAGGCGGAGAAAGCAGCGAAAAGTGTATTGGGTGTTCGAGCAGTGGCGGAGGAAATTCACGTGAAGTTTTCGACTTCGTTGGAAAAAAACGATGAAGACCTTGCGGGTGAAATCATTTCAAGCATGAAATGGGATTGGTCCGTGCCAAACGACAAAGTTCAAGTGAAAGTTGAAAATGGTTGGGTAACCATCGATGGAAGCGTAGAATGGAACTATCAAAAAGAAGCTGCGCGTAGTTGTGCGGCAAATCTGATTGGTGTGAAAGGTGTAACGAATAATGTTTTGGTGAAAACAAACTCGAATGACAGCATCGAACAAGAAGACATCGAAAAAGCATTGTCGAGAAGTTGGATGGTAGATGATCACAACATTCAAGTCAAAGTGAATGGTAATAGAGTTGTTCTTCGCGGTGCAGTGGAATCAATCTTTGAAAAAGATGAAGCAGCAAGATTAGCTTGGAATGCTCCTGGAGTCAATGAAGTGGATAACGAATTAGCAGTAATCTACGAATTCTGAAGAAAAGTCATTTTATAGACATAAAAAAAGTGCGGAGAATATCCGCACTTTTTGTTTGATAAGCGTAAAGAAAGTGAATTATGCAACGGTTTTTACACGTCCAATTAGTTCTAAGGGTATGCGATGCATCACCTCTAAATGACGGTATTCCGTTGGAGACAATCCAGTGATTTTCTTGAACTGATTCGACAAGTGAGCGATACTGCTGTAATTCAATTTATAGGAAATTTCCGATAAATTTAATTCGCCGTATAACAGCAACTCCTTGATGCGTTCAATTTTATTGATAATGATGAATTGCTTAATCGTCATTCCGTTTACAGCGCGAAACACATTGGATAAATAGGTGTAATTGTGCTTCATTTTTTCACTTAAGTAAACAGAAAAGTTTGTCTTTACATTTTCAGTGGAATAATGAACCATTTGAATCACGATGAGTTTGATGCGTTCCGATAATAAGGTTCGGTTGTCATCAATAAATTCAAGTCCTTCCTCTTTGAGTTTGGCTTTTAAATCTAATTCTTGAATGAAACTGAGTTCTTTGTTAAATTCAATCTCCCCCAATTCTACTGAAATATAGGGGATTCCCATATCCAGTAATATGCTATTAACTTGGTTGACGCATCTTGAGCTAACCATATTCTTAATGTGTATTTTCATTGGATTGGTTTTAATATTTATTCGAATTTATTGCAAGTATTTGTGTTCTTTGTTGCATGAAGTAGCGGAAGATTTACACTATTCTTACCGAGGTGATTTTTCGCTTAATGCGTTTCGAAATTTGATTCAAATAAAGGATTTTCCGAGGGTACGGGTAGCGTAGACCATTGGTGTTTGCCAGCTTCATGGTAGATTTCAGAATGGATTCCAAAGTCATTTTCAAGTAGTTTTCTGAAAATATGTACACTCATTTCTGAGTGGAATCGGAGAATTCCTTCAACTTTTTTTTCTTGACAATCGGAAAGGATATCACGTGGTTTTTCCGCAAAGTGTTCCCGATGCAAATGTGCATGTTTAGAATGGTCTGTCTTCGCAGCTGACTTGTAATAAAGTTTTAATTGAAGGTGTGGAAATAGTTCGTTGAATTCATTTGTGAAGGAACTAACTTTTCGTTCGGATGAAATGTTGAGGTTGTGCATAAGGTAGTGTATGTTTGAAATTGGTTTGCGTGCTCATTTTAAGTTGATTGAATTGTTCTTGTTGTAGTTCGTGTTGTTGGTGTTTTTCCAGGCGATTTCTCGCCATTAAATAGGTAGTTGTGGCTTCTGCGCCTTGGTTTATGTTCACTTGCTTTGCTTCTATGCTATCTAGGCATCCTCCAGAAATTGGATTATAAACAATTTGATTTAGTTGATTTCTTCCGAGGTACCATTCAAAGGACCTTGTCATTTTTGTAAGGTAGTCATTTTTACCGAAGCAAACGTAAAATTCTGAAAGTGCGATGGTTGTATACGCGATATCAATCGGTTGTTCACCTGTTGAAGCGGTCAGTTTTCCTGGTTCATACCATGATTGATTCGAAATATTCCAAATTGTTTTGAAAAAGAAATAAGCCTGAACAACAGCGATAATCGGAAAAAATCTAGTGAGTAAAAGTTCTGCTTGAATTGCCATTTAAAATAGGTAGTTAAGTCGAAGACAAAATTGAATCTATTTAGAATGACTAATGTTGTGAAGATTAGTGAATGGTTTGCATAATTCACGTTTATACATTACTTAATATGAAGGATTGTATTAATGGTGAACAATCTTATTCACTTCGATAAGTTAAATTGGTAAAGGAAATTTGTTGTTGCACTGAATATTTCGTTATAAATTCTCTTTTATAACGGTTATAGAAGGATTCTAAAAGTGTAAGCAACAGCCATTTTCATTCGCCAATGCCCATAGGTGATTCCACGTTTAGCACGTGGATGATGAAGAATGTGTTGAACGAAACTAAAGATAACGCTTAACTGACTCTATCTTGTTTTTCAGAGACTCAACTTCACTTTGTTGTCCAAGCTTAGCGTTGGCCATTGTTTGTTTTTTTGATTCAACGCGAATTCGCGCATTTTGCTTTGCGCCTGGATTACTTTGACGAGCAACATCACCTTTTAAATTATCCAATTCTATTTTGTGTTGCGCATTTGCATTTGCATGACGCGATTTAAGATTGGCCAACTGTTCTTTTAGGTTGGAGATATAAATTTTCGCTTCTTGTTTTTCCATGAAAGTTTTTATTAAGTACAAACGAATTTAATTATTAATTACTAATAAATATTTAGTAACCTAAATAATTTTTAACAAACTCAAATTATATGAATTTCATTAGAATTCCCCATCCTCGTTTTTGATCATCGAAAGGGAACCAAAAAACAACCTAATTCCTCAAAAAAGTTTAGTAGCGCTTCTTTTGCGGGAGTTGAGGGATTACAGATCCCGCCGTCCCGACGTGCAGTGGATAAAAGCACTCCTTCACTGCGTTCAGGCGGTCCTTTTTTCATTTTCGTCCTTATTTGAGTGAACTCAAAACGTCCTAAAACGAAAAAAGCACCATCTTACGATAGTGCTTTTATCAGAGTGGGAGTTGAGGGATTCGAACCCCCGACCCTCTGCTTGTAAGGCAGATGCTCTAAACCAACTGAGCTAAACTCCCTTGTGATTTATGAGTGCAAAGATATGCATACTTTTTAATTCTGCAAGTATTTTATTTAAAAATTACTGATGAGCTTTTATTTCTTCAATTTTTGCCAATACATCATCAAGTCCTTCTCGAAATTTTTCAAAATCCTCTTTGTAAAGAAAGATCTTGTGCTTCTGATAGTTACCGTCCCCATCTTCACCAAAGGATTTTTTACTCTCGGTTAACGTGATGTATAAATCATTTCCTTTTGTTGCCTTAATGTCAAAAAAATAGGTGCGCTTGCCAGCACGCACAACTTTTGAATACATTTCGTTTTGTTCATTGCTCATACACAATCATTTGAGTGTCAAATATCCATCTAATTTTGAAATTATCCAAATGAAAAATAAAGTTGTAACTTTAACTTAATTCTTTCGTAAAGAATAACTTAGTAATTTAAGTATATGCGTATATTTTTGCCCACTTTCCTGCTTATTTTTTTGATAACTTCTTGTCAAGAAAAAAAAATAGCAACTCCAAAAAAAATAGACTTACAAGAAATTCGTAAAAAAGGAAAATTGACTGTCCTTATGGAGAATAGCTCCTTGTCCTACTTTGAATACCGAGGAAAAAAATTAGGTTTTGAATATGAATTCATGGATACCTTTTGTAAATCAATCGGGGTGGATTTAGAAGTGAAAATTCTTTCTAGTCCTTCAGCTTACAAAGAACAGTTAATCAATTGTGAAGGTGATATCATCGCGTCAAACCTCATGATTCCTTATAAGCACAAAGATGGATTTACCTATTCAAATGCATATTACCGAACATATCAAGTCCTTGTTCAACGTTCAAAAGATACCCTCATTCGCGAAGCTTCCGAATTAGCTGGAAAGGATGTGTATGTTCGACGTGGTTCTGCCTTTGCTAATCGATTGATGTTTTTGCAACACGAAATTGGAGCGAAAATCAATGTAAAGTATAAAAAAGGTGATCCTATTGCGGAAGATTTAATTGAAATGGTGGCAAATAATCAGTTGCCTTTTACCATCGCTCATGAAAATTTGGCAAGAATCAGCAAGGAAATGCACCCTAACCTGAATATTTCAACCAAATTATCTTTCCTTCAGAATATTGGATTCGGATTGCGAAACAACAGTAAAGAATTGAAAATCAAATTGAATAAATTTATTGAATCTTACTGCTCTTCTCCCGCATATACAGAATTGAAAAAAAGGTATTTCGATTATTTAACAAATGAACCGACTGAATTCTTCGTGAAGAAAAAAGGTCAGTTTTCGCCTTTCGACGAAATATTTAAAGCGGAAGCTAAAAAATATGGTTGGGATTGGAAAATTGTTGCTTCTGTCGCATTCAAAGAATCGCGTTTTAATCCAAATGCACGCGGACTAGGTGGTGCGTATGGTATGATGCAGTTTATGCCTGGAACAGGTCCAAGTTTTGGCGTATTTCCTGATTCTCCTCCTGCAGTTCAAATTGCTGGTGGAATGAAATATTTAAATAGAACGTATGTTTTATGGAAGTCAGTTCCTGATATTGATCAACGAATGAAATTTACGTTAGCCTCTTACAACGCGGGACCTGGACACATCATCGATGCACAAAATTTAGCTCGGGCCGCTGGATTAAATCCACTCGTATGGGATGGAAACGTTGAGGAAATGGTACGAAATCTTGGTGACCCTAATTATTACCGTTCAGAACATGTGCGTTGCGGTGCTTACCGAGGTCATGCTGTGGCTTAC
>CANHMH010000043.1 GCA_947461635.1 Flavobacteriales bacterium
AAAAAATTAGAGAAAGTTGCCTTGGAGGACGAATACTTCAAAGCAAGAAACTTATATCCAAATGTAGATTTCTATTCTGGAATCATTTACAAAGCATTAGGAATTCCTTCAGAAATGTTCACCGTGATGTTCGCTTTAGGACGTCTACCAGGATGGATTGCTCAATGGAAAGAAATGACAGAGAACAAAGAACCAATCGGTCGTCCACGTCAGATTTACATCGGCGAAACGGACCGAGAGTATGTTGAGATCTCGAAACGATAAAACACAAAAAAGCCACTTTTAAGTGGCTTTTTTTTATGGGTAAAATATTAGAATTGAAAGTTACAAGGTGATCGCGGTTTTTTTTCTTATTCCAAAAGTTTTGGAAATACCTACCCTAAATCCACTTCCTCTGTTATTTGAATAAACAGTGACTCTTGCACCTGAGTCATTTTGATTTTCAATGGAATAATTAACTATTTGCGTAAGGCCATGGGTATAACTGATGCTGAACTGAAACATCCCAAGTGAATTACGTTTGTTAAAACAACTTAACTCATATTTCAAAAATAGTATAGGGGTTAAATAGCCAAAGACAGCGTGTGATTCAGCTTTTTTTGTGGTAATGTAATAGTTGTTTCCATCAATTAATGAAAGATTTTTGTTCAACGTACTTTGCAAATCATTTCGAGAAGTTTTACGAATACCAATCCCTCCGGAAAGTTGATTTTTCACATAACGATCAATCTTCGGACTTATGGAAAAATATCGCGTTGCAGTCAAATAGAATTGTGTATTTCTAACCTTGTTTTGCCTCATGAAAACTTCTGTGTACACAATGTTTGTATCTTGACCATAGAGAAGCAAAGAGGCAGCTAAGCTATTTCCCATAGATTGTATTTGATTGATACTCGACCAATTATATACAGAGCTACCGAATCCAAATTTCCATTTGTCATTCAATTGGTAACAATTAATATTTATTTCAGGTTCTGGAATATTAGATTTAGAATGATTGAAGTTTTGAAAAGAGTATGAGACGTTGGCAGCATTTAAAATTTCGCCATCCGTTTTATACATATCCATATTCCATAGTTTCACACCTAAATTAATTTCAAAAATTGGTTTTTGTGCAATTATACCTTGTGGACAAACAATGAGTATGAGTCCGATGAAAAAGTATCGTCTTGCCAAAACGACCGTTTTCATAGTTTCGTTTTTTTAATCGGTGAAATAATGGTGATGGGTTTACTCAGGCTTAGAGCAAGACTGGAGTTGCGAGTGCCAATGGAGGCCGTTTGAATCGAACTAAGGTTGTCTACATCATAATAATTAAGAACCGTCGATTTGAAAAATCCTTGAAAGTATGTAAGAGCTACATTGCAGACTACTTTGTTTTTCTTTCGAGTTAAAAAAGATGTTTCAAACCTTAATAATAAATAGGGCATGACCGAGTGTTTATAATAAGTGTCAATGCTATAATTGTAATTCTTTTGCTCGGTGATTATTCCAACTTTCCCTGTTGAAATATCTTTGTTGCTTTTAATATATCCCGCACCAAACGTTAAAAAATGCTTTGCATTCTTGTAATTCATGGAAATATTCAATTTTCGAGAAGCGTACGCAAAATTCATGATTCCAGTGAACTGGGATGTGTAAAAACGAGTCTCTAAACTTTGTTGTGGTGGAATTTGAAGTAAACTCGGTTTCTCTATACCATAACCTACTGCAATTATATTGTCTGGGAAGATAATAAAATCATTTACGTATGGTTGATTTCCTTGAAGTAAAAGTTGAATTCCTCCCCCGGAATAAAATCCTCTTCCGATTCCGAAAATCCACTTCGGTGTTTCATAAAAATCTAAGGTAAATTCAAGATTAGGACCAAAATTACGATCAACGATACCCCATTTTGCACGATCTGAAATACCAGGATTTTTCAATTCAAATCCAGTATTATTGAATTGATCATCATAGGTAATGCTAGCATTATCTTGAAAATTCAAAACGGAAAGTCCGTATGAAGGCTTTAACCGTAAAATCCATTTTTGAGCGAATAAACCTTCGCGAAAAAATAAGAGACAAAAAAGTAAGAGACTAATTTTTAGCATGATTACGTCAAAGTGTGTTCTCCTTAATTTTATTTATTCAATTTCCGTCTCTTGCTCATTAAACGGAAAATGTGTGCGTTTCGATCCAGCATACGTTTCAAACATGCGGAAACTACATTCCAAGTCTCCGTTGAATACTTTATGTTTCACACTTGGACGCAGTCCAATGGATTTTAATCCTTCCTCACTCGACGTTATCACCCATGCTTGAGAATTCGTCATCGTGTGCTTTAACCAATTACCTATGTTTTCGTATAGTTCGTGCGTATTCGCTGCCAAACGTTCTCCGTAAGGTGGATTCGTTAAAATAAAGATTGCTTCATCTTCTTCTTTCGTGATTTCATCAAATGAACACACTTTGGTCTCAATGAAGCGTCCAAAACTCATCGCGCGCAAATTGCGGCGTGTTTTCAAAATCATCTCGTCCGATAAATCCGATCCCATGATTCTACAAGGAAGTGAACGGACATTTCTCGGCGCATTGTCGTAGATGTCATTCCAAACAGACTCGTCGTAATTCTTTAAATTCTTGAACGCATAATGCTGACGTTCGATATTCGATGGAATTCCAGAAGCCAGTAATGCAGCTTCCATTAAAAGTGTTCCTGAACCACAAAAGGGATCAAGGAAGGTTGTTTTACGGTCCCATTTAGATAAACGAATCAAACTTGCGGCAACTACTTCATTGATTGGAGCATCTCCGACCGCTTCACGGTAGCCGCGTTGAAAGAGTGGAATCCCACTCGTGTTCAAGGAGATTGTCACTTCGTTTTCTTTGATGTATAAGTCAAATAAAACTTGAGGGCGTTTTAATTCAACATCTGGACGATCATCGAATTCATTTCGGAATGAGTCTACAATGGCATCTTTCACAACTAAATATGGGTACTGCGTATTGTTAAATAAGGTCGAGAAAACAGCGCCTTTTACCGCAAACGTTTTCGATACATCGAAAATTTCTGTCCACTTAATTTTCATGGATTTACGGTACAAGTCTTCTTCCGATTTAATATAGAACTTGTCGAGTTCGACTAAAATCGATATCGCGCAACGCGCATACAAATTTAAATAATACACATCTTTCCATGTTCCCTTAATGCGAACAGCGCGGTTCAATTGCTCTGATTTTGGGTAGCCAAGTTCTTCCAATTCCTCCACTAATGTTTGCTCAAATCCAAACAAGCATTTCAGTGTAATTGTTAACTCTTCATTATTTCCCGTGCTCTTCTTTTCCATTTTCTCGTGATAAGGTCTAACTTTGTACAAAAGAACGAATTTGCGAAGTTTCTCGACTCTTATTTTATCACTTTTTTTCATTCTTTACTCAGAATGTTACGCTCAACAGAAAATCGGTTTGGTTTTAAGTGGTGGTGGAGCAGCTGGAGTGGCGCATGTAGGCGTGTTAAAAGCGCTCGAGGAAAGACATATTCCCATCGATTTTGTGGTTGGAACTTCTGCGGGGGCACTCGTTGCAAGCATGTATGCCTGTGGTTATTCTCCCCTTGAAATCGAAGCTTATGTATTGAGTGAACCATTTCAGCTCATGGTGAAAGGTGAATTAGAAGTTGACAAGAAATTCTACTTTTTCGATGAGTCCAACACGAGTAGCATGTTCAACATTCCTTTTTCTAAGGATAGTATTTTGCAGAAGTCCATTCCTATGTCGTTTGTTGATCCGCGCTATTTTGACTTTGAGATGCTGCGTATATTGGGTCGAACCAGTGCATCCGTTGAAAAAGATTTCAATCAATTATTTATTCCATTTCGTTGCGTGGCATCTGATGTTGTCCGAAAGGAAAGTGTGGTTTTTTCAAAGGGTAATTTGAATGAGGCCGTACGTGCATCCATGACATTTCCTTTGTACTTAAATCCAATTCGAATCAACGGAGTGCTTTATTTTGATGGTGGATTGTACGATAATTTCCCGCTGAATGCCATGTACGAGCAATTTGATGCAGACTTTATCATCGGAAGTAATGTGACAAAGAATGATATAAAAGCGAATGAAAATGATTTCTTCGGGATGATTTCAAGCATGATGACTACCCCAACAAACTATACGTTGCCCTGTGAACACGGAATGATCATTGAGCCAAAAACGGAGGTTGGAACCTTTGAATTTGAAAATGTAAAACAAGCCATTGAGGATGGATACCGAGCGACCCTTTTAAAACTAGATTCCCTGGAACAATTTATTGATGTTCGTGAGCATCCAGATTCCTTGTCAATGAAAAGAAAAAAATTTCATTCGAGCGTTGATCCAATTTTTGTCTCCTCAGTAAAAACAGCATCATTGAAAAAAAATGAATTCCAATATGCCAATAAATTTATCTTGCCAAAAAGAAGTCACCGCATTTTGGATGAGGTGGAATTAAGGGAACGTTATTTCCGTTTGGCATCTACGCCACAAATTGAGCTTCTCTATCCGAATTTCGAGTCGAAGAAGGACGGAACATTACAATTGAATTTAAATGTCAAAAAGGCGAAAGAATTCCGTGCAGACTTTGGTGGACTGATTTCATCCCGCGCAGTGAACACCGGTTATTTTAATTTGAGTTACCGAAGCATTGGACGAGTGGCCCATAAAATCAATGCGGAGTCTTATTTTGGTAAGTTTTATGGTTCTCTTCGTACGAATTACGAGATGGTTTTTCCTTCCATTTTCCCAATTTCAGTGAGTGCTTATTTCACCTTGAATCGTTGGGATTATTTTAGAAGTTTCGCTACATTTTTTGAGGAAGTGCGCCCTTCCTTTCTTGTTCAAAATGAGGGATACGCTGGAATAAAAGTTAAATTACCTTTGGGGAATAATGCTCGCTGGGTGATGGATGCGCGCTATTTTAGTTTAGAAGACGATTATTATCAATCGAGTAATTTCACATCTATTGACACCGCGGATTATACTCGATTTTTTGGAACCTCACTTTCAGCTGAATACACTAAAAACAGTTTGAATAAAAAACAATTTGCCACCGAAGGTCATTTAATTCAAATTAAGGCAAGGTATGTAAATGGATACGAACGAACGGTTCCTGGAACAACCTCGATCTTAAAGGATACTGTTGAAAAGAATCATCAATGGTTAAGTGTTCAGGCTGAATTTCAGTCATACTTTCTAAAAAAAGGACCGATTCACCTGGGTGTCCATGGTAAAACAGTGCTGAATAGTCAATCGTTGTTCGCAAATTACACCGCGAGTTTATTGTCGATGCCTGCGTTCAACTTAATTCCTGATATGGAAACATTCTTCTTGCCGGAATACCGCGCTACACAATACGTCTCCTTAGGAACAAATTTTGTCGTTGAACTCGCAAAGAAACTAGACTTCCGTTTGGATGTATACTATTTTCAACCCATCCTTCAATTACATCAAAATACAGATGGAACGATTGCATATATGAAGCCTCAACATGCTCAATCAATCGTTGCATCCAATTCAATCTTGTATCATACACCTATTGGACCAGTAAGGGCATCATTGAATTATTTCCCTGCACAAGAAAATCCATTATTTTTCCAATTGAGTTTTGGATATGTGCTCTTTAATGAACGAGCGATTCGATAGAGAAGCGGATGAATTAAATCAATCCTCTTGAACGAAGGAATTCATCTAAACTCTCAATGTCTCCGAACAATACTTCTCTTGCTTTACTTCCTTGGAATGAACCAATAATTCCCATTCCTTCCAATTGATCGACAATTCTTCCGGCGCGGTTATATCCTAACTTTAGTTTACGTTGAAGTAAACTTGCAGAGCCTTGCTGATTGATTACAACGATTCTTGCGGAGTCAACAAACATTGGATCTATCTCGTTCATATCAATGCTACCACTAGACTCTCCGCCTTCCGGGGTATATTCAGGTAGAATAAGTGCTTCTGGATACGCACGTTGGTCGCCAATAAAGCTACAAATCTCTTCTACTTCAGGAGTATCAACGAATCCACACTGCAAGCGTTTGATGTCAGAACCTGTTGAAATCAACATATCTCCACGACCAATTAATTGATCCGCACCTGAAGCATCAAGAATTGTTCTCGAGTCAATTTTTGATAATACACGGAAGGCAATACGTGCAGGGAAGTTTGCTTTAATCATACCTGTAATGACATTCACGGATGGACGCTGCGTTGCGACAATTAAGTGAATCCCAATCGCACGAGCAAGCTGTGCGATACGGGCAATTGGGTGTTCTACCTCTTTTCCTGCTGTCATGATTAGATCCGCGAACTCATCAATAAGAACAACAATGTATGGTAAATAACGGTGTCCTTTTTCCGGATTTAAGCGTCTTGCAATGAACTTCGCGTTGTATTCTTTGATGGTACGAACTCCTGCATCCTTCAATAATTCATAACGTTCATCCATTTCGATACACAGTGAATTCAATGTATTGACAACTTTCGATGTATCTGTAATGATGGCATCTTCTTCGCCTGGTAATTTTGCTAGGAAATGTCGTTCTATTTTATTGTACAGGGTTAATTCCACTTTCTTTGGATCCACTAAGACAAATTTAACCTGCGCTGGATGTTTTTTGTAAAGAATGGAGATGAGAATTGCATTGAGTCCAACCGATTTTCCTTGCCCGGTTGCACCCGCCACTAAAAGGTGAGGCATTTTGGTGAGGTCAAAAACGAATGTCTCGTTCGTAATGGTTTTCCCCATGACAATGGGAAGTTCTCCGTCGAAATTTTGGAATTTATCTGAGGCTATTAATGAACGCATACTCACCATTTCCGGATTCGAATTCGGCACTTCGATACCGATGGTCCCTTTTCCAGGTATCGGAGCAATGATACGAATTCCTAATGCGGAAAGACTTAATGCGATATCGTCTTCTAAGTTTTTAATTTTCGAAATACGAACACCAGGAGCAGGAACGATTTCATAGAGTGTTACTGTCGGACCTACCGTCGCCTTAATTTTGGCGATTTCAATTTTATAATGTTGTAGCGTTTCAACAATTTTATCCTTGTTCGTTTCCAGTTCCTCTTTGCTCACAGAAATACCACTTGTGCCATAATCCGTCATAAGGTCGAGTGGAGGCAAAACATATCCTTCTAGGTCTTTGGTTGGATCATATTCTCCAAATTCTTTCACAAGTGTCTTTGCTCGGTCATCTTCATCTGATTTCTGAGTCGCATTGGACCCCGTGTTTGGTCGAACTACAGTTTCTGGAGCAACAATACTTGGTTCAGGTTCAGTGGCAATTTCTATTTCAAAATCATCATCATCGGAATCACCCTCCTCTTGAATTGAAAATTTGGAAGAAACGGTGAGTTCACTTTCATCATAAAATACATCATCATCCTCATCTACTGCCTTGGAGAAATCGACTGTTTCAGAAATTACATCTGTTTTTATTTCTTCATCTTTAATCGTATTCACAACAAAAATATCCTCATAAGAATGACGTGTATCTTCATTGTCTGCAGCATAAGCTTGTTCATTTTCCACTTCGTTTTTATCCCGGCTAAAAATGAAATCAAGCAGTTTTGCATAGTTTGGATTGAAAATCAACGTTGTTATTACGTAGAGAAAAACCAAACTCAAAGCAAAAGCACCAAAACTCCCTAATGTGAGTAAAAGCCATTCATTTACGTAAAATCCGAAAGTCCCACCAAGGTAATTCAAGTTTTCGCTGAAAAAACCGAGGAAAACAGATCCCCAAATCATGTAAGCGATTGAAATGGTAAATGCTCTTCCTAAGGGAACAATCGTATAATCAAATAGAATGCGAATCCCAGAAATAAACATCAAAAAGCAAATGACAAATGAGGTTACTCCAAACAACCGATAAATCAATAGGTGAGAAGTCCAAGCGCCGAATTTACCTAGCCAATTTTGAACAGGTTCTTCCGTTCCATCAAAAATATAGTCAATGAAAGATCGTTGTAAGATTCGATCTTGATCTTCAGTCCATGTAAACAGATAGGATAAACAAGCTAAAAATAGGTAAATCGAAAGTAGGGTTAAAGTTGATCCAAGAATAACTTTGATTCGTTTCGTATCAAATTTTGATGTAAAACTCCATCTTTCAGGTGTTTTTTCCTTACTTGCTTTAGTTGTTTTACCCTCTTGTTTTTTTGTATTTGAGCCAGTAGAATTCTCAGTTCTAGCAGCACTTTTTGGTGTAAATTCGTTGTCTTCCATTCGTTCTGTATACAATATCCAACGAAGTTAATAGATAAGGTCACATTCCTACCGAATTTATTGGAATTGTATAAACAAGATTTTGTTAGTTAGTTCCAGGGATGGTAGTACTTGTTTTCACTGATTTTTCCATAAATGCTTTTAGGCTAATTTTTTGATAATCAGGAGGAATCATGAAAATGGAAAGAGGTGGAATTTTTTCATCAAGTGATTCTAAGGTGTATTTGTATAATCCATGGTCATTGACCACATAATACTGTAATAGTAAACCAGGGGCATTGTCATATGCGCCTAAATATTTTGCGGCGATTTGTTTTGTGTAAATAACTGTTAAATCGTTTTTTGCTAATTCATGTTTGAAGTGAAGTCTTTTTCCACGAACTCCTGCAATCTTTGCATGACCAAATTGTTTTTTAAACGTGTAGGATCTTACACTCGTATCCGCTTCATCGTCTTTAAATTGAATGGCAAAATTCCCTTCTTCAAGCTGAATTAATACGTATTTTTTTTGCTGGGTTAAATGTTTAATTGTTTCTTGTTTTCCTAATTCAGAATTGAAATTGACAATTTTCAAAAGGGAGTCTCTCGCAAAAATGATCATTTTAGCTTCAACGGAATCTTTGACATCCACACGCTCAATTCGGTAGGTTAATGTTCCGTTAAAAGGTTTGGAATTCTGACTTAAACCCACAAAATTTAGTCCAAGAAAAAGGATGAAAAACAGAAGGGCTTTGATCATATATTTATGGACTTTGAAATGGTACAAGTAACGAACAAATATAGGGAATTCTCGAGAAGTTAAGTGGTTCCAATTCGATAGTTCCTACTAAATGTTGTAAATTTGTCATGCCCGAAGAAAGGGAGTTTTATGAATCGTCAATTACAATTTATTTTTAATCCTTCTGAACTAGGCGCAGGAACGCGTGGGGCTTCATTAGGGCCAGAGGCAGTTAGAGCAGCAGCGAGAGCTCAAAATTCAACCTTGTTTTCTGAGTATCCAGTTTATACCTTGCCAAATCGCAATGATTTATTGGACCGACCAACGAACTTTCCATTTGCGAAACGAATTGATGGTGTTCTTCAAATTTTTGAAGGGATTAAACAACAAGTGAAAGAAGCAATTGACTCTGGAATGTTCCCTTTAATCATTGCTGGTGACCATTCTTCGGCAGGTGGAACAATGGCTGGATTGAAATTGGCTTATCCAGGAAAACGTCTTGGTGTACTTTGGATTGATGCCCATGCAGATATTCACTCGCCATATACGACTCCTTCTGGAAACATTCATGGAATGCCCATTGCAACAGCTTTAGGAGTGGATCAGTCAGACCTTCAGAAAAATAACTTGGATTTGACCACCATGCAATATTGGAATCAATTGAAAAGTCATTCCTTAAAACCTGCAGACCTCATTTACATTGGTGTACGAGACGTAGAAGAGGAGGAAATTCATGCGATGAAACAACTCAATCTGCGAAACTACACAGTGAAGGAATTAAGAGACCGAGGCTTGCAAACATGTATCGATGAAATTTCAGCGAAATTACAAGCATGCGACATCGTTTATGTTTCTTTTGACGTGGATTCAATGGATCCAAGCGAAACGTCGTACGGTACGGGAACTCCTGTGCCAAATGGAATTAGTTTTGATGAAGCAAAAACTATTCTAACTAGTATGTCCAAGCTGACGAACTTAGCCTGTATGGAATTAGTTGAGGTGAATCCTTGTTTGGATAATGAAAAAAATAAAATGGCTGAACGATCTTTTGAATTGATCAATTCGCTCGTAAAAAGTTTAAAATAACAATGGAAAACCACATAAAAGCGCTGATTTTAGGACATGCATCTTCTCTATTTGGACAAGAGATTGAGGAACAAATGATTCAATTTCAAGTCACAAGAAAAGATGTCGAGGGTGATTTGACGTTAGTTGTTTTTCCTTTTGTGAAATTGCTTCGTTGTACACCTTTAGAGGCCGGACAAAAAATTGGAGAATTCATCGAACAACAAGTGCCTGAAGTTGAAAAGTGCATCGTTGTGAATGGATTCCTAAACATTGTTTTCTCGAAAAACTATTGGTTGTCTCAACTTGAAAAAGTGTATCAAACCGCTTCTTATGGTTTTGCTCCAAAGGGTTCGAAACCTACCATCATGGTAGAATATTCTTCACCAAACACGAATAAACCATTGCACCTTGGACACCTTCGAAATAATTTTTTAGGGTATTCTGTTGCGGAGATTTTAAAAGCGGATGGACATGAAGTCATCAAAACACAGGTAATCAATGACCGCGGTATTCATATCTGCAAAAGCATGTTGGCTTGGGAGAAATTCTCTCCATTGAATGAAAAAGGTGAACGTGAAACGCCGCAAAATACAGGATTAAAAGGTGATAAGCTTGTTGGGAAATACTACGTTGAGTTTGACAAGCACCTTCAAAAAGAGGCCAAAGAGTTAATTTCTTCTTGGGAAAATGGTGATTTTTCTTCCTGCTCGGATGAGGTGAAAACTGCTTTCACCAATTTTCAAATCGCGAAAGTTGACAAAGACGAAAAAGCCATTCAAGGAATTGATGATAAAATCAAAGAACTAGCTAAAAATAATACGAGTATCCTCCTCGAAGCCAAAGAAATGTTGGTGAAATGGGAAGCGCGTGACCCGCAAGTTTATTTGTTGTGGACAACCATGAATAGTTGGGTTTACGATGGATTTGAAAGTACCTACACGAAAATGGGGGTGGACTTTGATAAATTGTATTTTGAATCGGAAACCTATTTATTAGGTAAAGATCAGGTCATCAAAGGAATTGCTGACGGTGTATTTTTCCAAAAAGCAGATGGTTCCGTTTGGATTGATTTAACCGCTGATGGTCTTGACGAGAAATTAGTTCTGCGTTCGGACGGAACAGCCGTGTACATGACGCAGGATATTGGAACAGCAATCGACCGTTTCCATGATTTTCCGAGCCTAAATGGAATGGTGTACACCGTTGGAAATGAACAAGATTATCACTTCAAAGTATTATTCCTAATCCTCAAAAAATTAGGCTATGCTTGGGCGGAAAATTGTTTCCATTTGTCCTACGGGATGGTGGATTTACCAACGGGAAAAATGAAATCTCGTGAAGGAACCGTCGTTGATGCGGATGATTTGATGGATGAAGTCATTGAAAAAGCAGAAGAAATGACTAAAGAACGTGGACACATCGAATCTTTAAGCAAAGAAGAACGCACCACGTTATTTGAGCAAATTGGTTTAGGTGGATTGAAGTATTACTTATTAAAAGTCGACCCGAAAAAACGCATGATGTTCAACCCCGAAGAATCTATTGATTTAACTGGCAACACGGGTCCATTTATTCAGTATGCGCACGCACGAATTTCAACATTGTTGGAACGCGCTGGAACAATTGACCTAGCTGCTATTCAAACAGCTGATTTAATTCAAGAAGAAAAGGAAATCATCAAATTATTGACGCAGTACCCACAGATAATTCATGAAGCAGCAAGTGGATTCTCCCCGGCAATTGTGGCAAATTATATTTATGATTTAGTGAAAAACTACAATCATTTTTATCAAGCAGTGAAAATTCTTTCCGAGGAAAACGCAGCGAACAAAAACGTGCGATTAGCGATGAGTGAATGTGTGCGACGTACGGTTCAACAAAGTTTAATGTTGTTGGGTGTGCAAGCGCCGATGAAGATGTAAATTCACATTTGTAGGTTTCGATTGATTGGAACTCTAGCCATTTCTTTTTAACTTAAAGTAAAATTAGAAATGGCCACAAAATTCAGAAAAGTTTATTTCCGTTTACCCAATTGGGATTATCGTGAGGAGGGAGCATATTTTATCACAATATGCACAAAGGATCGTGTACATTTTTTTGGTGAAATCGAAAATCGAAAAATGACATTATCACCTATCGGTGAAATTGCAAAAGCATGTTGGTTGGAAATTGAAGCTCATTTTTCGAATGTCCATTTGCGTGAATTTATTTTCATGCCTGACCATATGCATGGGGTCATTGTTATTGATAAATCTAAATTAACGGGCAGTGATCCTGTAATTTTACGTGATAATAGGTTTCAAAATATCGGGAAGAATTCTATTTCATCCATTGTTGGTTCGTTTAAATCTGCCGTTTCCCGCAAATCAAGAATGATGAATCCTGCCTTCGGATGGCAATCGCGATTTCATGATCGTGTGATTCGTTCATCGATGGAATTGGATAGAATTGAAAATTATATCAAACGAAACGTGGAAAATTATAACAAAAAACGGTAGGCGCATGGCATGCCATGCGCCTACCGTTTTTAATCCAAACAATTTGTAGAAACAGGGCATGCCCTGTTTCTACAAATTAATGATTCATTCACGCATGGCATGCCATGCGTGAATGAATCCAACAAATAATATTAATTGGTATTTACCGCCCAAAAATCACCTCATCGGTCAATTCACGAACCATGACAAACAATTCTTCTTTGAAGGTTTGCGCATTATAGGTTCCTTTTTCAATCTGACGTAATTTATGTTCCCACTGACCAGTTAATTCTGGACTTTTCAGCAATTCATTTTTGATGGTATCAATCAGGTTCATTCCTGTATCTGTCGCAACGAGGTTTTTCTTTTTCT
Organism: Flavobacteriales bacterium; assembly: GCA_947461635.1. GTDB lineage: Bacteria > Bacteroidota > Bacteroidia > Flavobacteriales_D > Crocinitomicaceae > UBA952. The sequence continues at coordinate 12,884 of CANHMH010000043.1, forward strand.
TTTCGATGTATTTGCGTTTGAAAAGCGTTTCGATGATGTTTGCGCGTGTCGATGGACGTCCAATGCCATTCTCCTTCATGATTTCACGCATTTCTTCGTTCTCCACTAATTTTCCTGCGGATTCCATCGCGCGTAAAAGTGTCGCTTCCGTGTAATATTTTGGTGGGCTCGTTTTTCCTTTGTGAATCAAAGGTTTGTGAGGTCCGCTTTCGCCTTTTTCAAATATGGGTAGGATTTTATCCTCGCTTTCACCTTCTTTTTTCTTGGAACCAGCTTCTTTGTTTTCCGCTTTTAGATCATCGTAAATCACGCGCCAACCTTTGTCAAGGATTTGCTTTCCAGTGGCTTTGAATTCAAGCGCATCGACTTTTCCTAAAACAGTTGTGTTCGAGATTTTACATTCAGGATAAAAAACGGCGATAAAGCGTCGGCAAATCAAATCGTATATGCGTTGTTCGTCCGGCGTGATACCTGACGGCGCTACACCTGTTGGAATAATCGCGTGGTGATCGGTGATTTTTTTATCGTCAAAGATTTGTTTGGACTTTGGAATGGGTTTTCCTTGTAGCGCGTCTGTGAATCGTTTGTAATCGCGCAATCCATTCAGGATGTTTGGAATCTTGGGGTGTAAATCCTCCGATAAATAGGTCGTGTCTACACGTGGATAGGTGACTAATTTCTTTTCGTATAGACTTTGAATTTTCGTTAATGTTTCTTCTGCGCTATAGGCATAGTAACGATTTCCGTCTACTTGTAAGGACGTTAAATCATACAAACGTGGATTTCCTTCTTTTCCATCTTTTTGTTCGAAAGAGGTGACTTCAAAAGGTTTATCTACTAAATACGCTAGTCCTTTATCTGCCTTGTCTTTCGTTTTTAATCGATCAATTTGACAGTTAAATTCTGTCTCACGGTAGATGGTTTTCAGTTCCCAATATTCATCCGTTTTAAACGCATTGATTTCCTTTTGACGTTGAACGATCATCGCTAATGTGGGTGTCTGTACACGTCCAACGGACAAGGTCATTTTATCGCGTCCAAATTTACGTGTGTACAACCGTGTACCGTTGATGCCAAGGACCCAATCTCCGACAGCACGAGAATTTCCCGCAGCAAATAGGTTGTCGAATTCTTTGGAGTCTCGTAGTTTGTTGAATCCATCTTTGATCGCTTCTTCTGTTAGGGAAGAAATCCATAAGCGTTTCACTGGAACTTTGCATTTCGCTTTAAGTAAAACCCAACGTTGAATCAATTCCCCTTCTTGTCCAGCATCCCCACAATTAATGACTTCGTCCGCTTGAGTCATCAAGGTTTCAATGACTTTAAATTGACGTTTCGCACCATCATCCTCTCGTAACTTAATACCAAATTGCGCAGGAATAATAGGTAAATCCTCCAACTTCCAATATTTCCAATTCGGATTATAATCCTCTGGATCTTTCAAGGAGCACAAATGTCCAAAAACCCAAGTTACGCAATAGCCGTTTCCTTCTAGGTAGCCATCTCGACGATTGTTGGCTCCTAGAATCTCCGCTAAATCACGGGCAACACTTGGTTTTTCGGCAATACAAAGTTTCATTGAAAGGTGATCATTTGAATGCCAAAAATAGGAAAGAAAGCGCCTTTATTTACGTGAAGACACCGAGAGTTATGAACGATTTTTACATAAAAAAAGCGGTGAATTCACCGCTTTTCCTTTATTTTTTGAAGGCGCTCATGCCTTTCATCAAGAACGCTTTGTACGTTTTTATGTCAGGAGTATATCCGATGGCTTCGGTCAGGTCATTTCCTTCACTGTCAACTACTACGTAAAGGGGTTGTTGGAAACTTCCATATTTCTCCATTTCTAAGTCCGCCCATTTATTTCCTACGGTTTTGATGTTTCCGCTAAGCCTAGAAACACGTACTTCGTTTGCTGGCAATGGTGTGCGGTCGTCTACGTACAAGGAAACGATCACAAATTGTTTTTGCAACAGTGGACGTATTTCGTCGTTGGTCCAAACGGTTGATTCGGTTTTACGACAGTTTTGACACGCATAACCAGTGAAATCTAACAGGATTGGCAAGTTCTTTTTCTTCGCGTATTCTTTTCCAATGTTTAGATCATGGAATACTAAGATTGAGCCATCTCCAACTGGATGCATGTCTGCAGCATATTGCATGGAAAGTGAATCGCTTCCAAGTCCCGTTTCAAGTCCACCATTCACCCAACGGAAATTATCTTCGGAATGTGTTCTTGGAGGAGCAATTCCATCGATTAAGGTCAATGGTGCACCAAACATTCCTGTGAATAAATACACAGAAAACGTTAATGCAATCAATGCAAACATGAAACGTGGAACACCCAATTTCTCTACAGGTGAATCGTGAGAGAAACGAATTTTTCCTAGTAAGTACAATCCCATGGTGAGGAATAAAACGAACCAAATTGCTACGAACCACTCACGTGTCAATAGGTCCCAATGGTAAGCTAAGTCTACGGATGACAAGAATTTCAATGCCAACGCTAATTCTGCTAAACCAAGTACGACTTTCACGGAATTTAACCATCCACCAGATTGCGGTAAGGAATTCAACCATCCTGGGAAAATCGCAAAAATGGTAAACGGAATTGCTAATGCTAAAGAGAATCCAGTCATTCCAATTGCTGGCGTCAAGTATGATCCAGATGTTGATGCTTCAACTAACAAGGTTCCAATGATTGGACCAGTGCATGAAAAGGAAACCAATCCCAAGGTAAATGCCATAAAGAAAATTCCAATGTAGCCACCACGATCCGCTTGTTTGTCCATTTTATTCACCCATGAATTTGGCAATTGAATTTCAAATGCTCCAAGGAAAGAGAAAGCGAAAATGACAAATATCGTAAAGAATATAAGGTTCATCCATTTGTCTGTCGAAAGTTCGTTCAAGCCCAACGGACCCATTGCAGCAGTGAAGACTAATCCAAACGTAACATAGATTAATACGATGGAAGTTCCGTAAACTAATGCTTTGAAGATTCCTTCTCGACGCGACTTAGATTGTCTCGTAAAGAAAGTAACGGTCATTGGAATCATTGGGAACATACAAGGAGTTACCAATGCAACCAATCCAGCGAGGAAACCAGCGATGAAAATGACGAAATTAGAGTCCTTTTCTTTTTTCTTCTTATTATCTTGTTTACTTGGCTCCATGTGTGTTTGAGCCTCATTCGTTGTATCTGTTGCAGTTGCTACCACTTCACTTGTGTCGGCATCCGTTACCGTTGCATTTTCATCTGGCGTAAATCCGCTTAGTTTAACTTTTCCTTCAGTATCAAATGGACCAACACATCCATCGGCATTACACAATTGGAAGAAATTAATACCGAAATCCAGTATGAACTCATCTTTCGTCAACACTTCAATTTGTTGCTTGAAAGTCGCTTTTTTCTCGAAATAATAGGAAGTTCCTAAGTCATCTACATGTTTAATGGGTTTGCCTAAATCAAAGGGTTTTCCAACAAGTTTGTATTTTGGAGATTTTTTTAAATTGAATTCAGGCACTAATCCTGTTCCATCAGCATCAGCAGGATTGTGTTTCAAAGAGAAAATGTGAAATCCTTCGATGATGGTTCCTTTGAACACAATGTTTGCATGCGATTCATCAATTTTTTCAACGGAATACGTCCATTTGATGTAATCGTTCATCATTCCTTGCCCATGGACAAATGACAAACTGAAAAGGAAGCTGAAAAAGAAAAATAGGTTTTTCATGTTAATTGATTTCTAAGGTAAATGG
>CANHMH010000044.1 GCA_947461635.1 Flavobacteriales bacterium
ACGCGCAATTATTGCAGGATCAGCTTTGGCATCGTTTTGTGTCGAAAAATTCGGTACACAAAGACTCACAGAAATTACAACACAAGATATAAACGATCGAATTAGTCAATTCGTCACATTGTCTAACTTTGAAATGAACCTATAATGGAACTCACTAACTTTCAAGAAAAAATACAAGCATTAGAAGCAGCGGAGGATTTAATCGGACTTGGTAGAGATGCATCAGAACTTCGTCAAGAATTCGAAGATTTTATGATCGAAGCTGAACGTGTTGAGCAAGTAAAAAGGCTCGAAGCAGCTGATCAAGGAACAAGTTATGAAGAATTCGATTATGCTCCCATAAAAGAAGCATTCTTTGACGTTTACAAGTCTTTTCAAGAAAAAAGAAAAAAACAAGTGGAGTTAAAAACGGCACTTGAAAATGAAAATTTAAAGCAGAAGAAAGCGCTCGTAGAACGCTTGAAAGATGTTATTGAAAACGAGGAGAAAATAGGAACAGCCTTCAATGCGTACAAAGAAATCCATGAAAACTGGAAGAAAGTTGGTGACATTCCTCGTGACAAGCGTGAGGCTTTACAAAAAGAATATTCCCGTTTGCTGGAGATTTTCTTCTACAACATAAAAATTTACAAAGAATTAAAGGACCATGATTACAAGCGTAATCAGCAGCTGAAGGAGGCCCTGATCTTTAAATTAAAACAACTGCGCACGGCTAACTTACCGGTTCGTGAAGCAGAGGCAAGTCTTCGTTCGCTTCAAGATGAATGGGAAGAAATTGGTCCAGTTCAAAATGAAGAATGGGAATCATTGAAGAATGCTTATTGGGAAACGGTTCGTGCTGTTTATGATAAATTTAATGAGCATTACGAGCAACAAAGAGTCGTACTGAAAGAAAATATTGATGCAAAAAAAGCGCTAATTGAGAAATTAGTCGCTGTTAATGAAACATTAGAGAATACCGCTACTGCGAAGGAATGGGATCAAAAAACAAAAGATGTTTTAGGATTCCAAGAGGCGTGGAAGAAGATTGGATTCGGTTCAAGAAAGGAAAATGAATTGGTCTACCAAGACTTCCGCAAACAATGTGATGTCTTTTTCCAAGCGAAAAAAGAGTTTTCTAAGGATGTTGAAAGCAGGTTCAAGGATGTCGCTGATAAGAAGAGAAAATTAATCGAGGAAGCGAAAGCATTAAGTCTTTCACAAGATTGGAAAACGACTTCGGAAAAATTGATTCAACTTCAAAAGAAGTGGAAAGAGTCAGGGAATGCTGGACATCGTTTTGAGAATAAATTATGGACTGAATTCCGAGGTGCATGCAATGTATTTTTTGAAGCAAAGGAGTCTCATTTTAAAGTGCAAGATGAGGCGAACGCTTCCAATCTCACTGCTAAAAAAGAATTGATTTCTGAAGTGCAAAATTGGGAAGTACCTGCTGATAAACATGAGGCAATTGCTGCGTTGAGAGCATTCCAAAATAAATTCAATGAATTGGGACAAGTTCCCATGAAAGAGAAAAACACCATTTATCAAAATTTCAAGAAAGCCATTGATGAAAAATATGCGGCATTGAAATTAGAAGGACAAGAAAAAGAGAATATCTTTTTCAAAGCTAAGCTCGATAATTTGGAATCTAGTCCGGACCGCCTCAGATTATTACAAGGTGAGAAAAATGAAATTCGTAAGCAAATCGATATATTGACCAAAGAAATTATGTTGTTAGAAAATAACCTTGGTTTCTTCGCTAAATCAAAAGGTGCAGACGCATTACGAGCGGATGTTGATAAAAAGGTGAAGCACGCACAAGAACGAATTCAACAATTGAAACAAAAACTTAAACTAATCCCTAATGAATAGTTTTATCAATGTTCTATTATTGGTAGTCACGTTTCCAACAATGTTATTATCGGTTTTTGTTGGCTTCGATTTACCCATTGATTTTTTGAATACAACTGGTGCTAATTTGTTGTATCGTTTTGAGGTGTTTTTAGGGCTTGGATTGGTTTATGCCATAATTAGTTTGCGTCGTTCTGTTCGTCGTTGGATGGGAGTTCGAATGACCGCTCAAACAACGAAATTTGCTTGGAACGGCAACATAAGTAGCGAACGTAAACAACGTGTAATCCTTTATACCTCAATAGAGTCAATCGTGCTGGTTTTTCTGGCATTATCCTACTATTATGTTACGACACAGGCGATTTTTATTAGTGCTGTGTTAGTGTTTTTTGCGATTGAATCGATGCTTTTTCTGTTGGTTAATGTGAAAAATAATTTTAGGGTTGGAGTTACCTCAAAGGCAGTTTTGGTTAGTGATCGTGAAATCATTTTAATTTATCTCGCCGGACTCCGAAAAGTGAGTGTGAGTCAACAAACTGTTTATTTCGATTACATCCAAGATCTACAATTATCCTTTCCAATTGATTGCGTACAGGAATCAGAGCGTTCGGCATTTTTTACGAGTCTTGAAGCACAATTGGACCCGAATCGTGTCCTTTTCCAAAACACAACGCAAAAGTAATTTTTGTATTTTGGTGTAATTTTTAATAAAAGAACGATTGAAAATCCTACTTATTCGCTTTAGTTCCATCGGAGATATTGTTCTCACTTTTCCAGTGGTTAAAGCAATACGGAAAACGTTTCCAGAAGCAAAAATCCATTTTGCTAGTAAAAAAAGCTTTGAAACCTTATTGCTTGGAGCAGAGGGAATAGACCATTTTCATTTTCTATCTGATTCCTTTTCCTCTTTCAAAAATGACATTAAAAGCGAAAAATTCGATTACATCATAGACTTACACAATAATTTAAGAACAAGAAGATTAACCTTTGGCAGTTCTGCGAAAATTGCTCGTTTTGACAAGTTGAATGTACGAAAATGGCTTTTTACCAAATGGAAATTAAAGGTCATGCCCAATGTGCATGTCGTAGAGCGCTATTTGCAAACATTGAAAGTATTGGGAATTGATTCAGTTGAACAAACGGGAAACACATTTTCAGTTCCTATTTCTCATAGAGTTAATGTGGAAGAACGTTTCCCGATGATTCACGGTCCATATGTTGCAATAGCTATTGGCGCACAGTTTAAAACGAAACGCGTGCCAAAGGAAAAGTGGGTGGAAATCCTTCAGGAGATCGACAATAATATCGTTTTGATAGGAGGGGAGATGGACCGAGAAATGGGTGAATGGATAATCAGTCATTTTCCAAATAAAACAATAGTCAATTCTTGTGGGAAATTGAATATCTTGGAGTCCGCAAGCGTGGTTTCTCAAGCGAAAAGTTTGCTCACAAATGACACCGGAATGATGCATATTGCGGCTTGTTTTGAAACACAAATCATTTCTATTTGGGGAAATACAACGCCGGAACTAGGAATGAGTCCCTACAGACCAAAGGGAATAAAAACGGACAAAATCTTTCAAGTGGAAGGACTTTCATGTCGTCCTTGTTCAAAAATTGGATTTCAGGAATGTCCAAAAAAACACTTTCATTGCATGACCATGCACGATGCAAAATTCATCGCAGCTAGCGTTCGTAAAGATTAATCCTCTAAGAATAATTTTCTTAATTCTGTCGCCTCAGCAGGTTTCATTTTTCCTGCTAAAATCAAACTAAGTTGTTTGCGTCGAAGTGCTCCTTCAAATCGCTCAATTTCTTCTGCCGTTTCCGGAATTAATTCAGGAACTTGAATAGGACCCCCATTCTGATCTACCGCAACAAATGTATAAATGGCTTCATTGCATTTTTCTTTCGCTCCTGTTAGGTTGTCTTCCACGAAAACGTCTACAAATATCTCCATGGAGGAATTAAAAGCTCGTGAGACTTTCGCTTCTAATGTTACGATAGACGCATGATTGATCGGTTTCTGAAACGAAACATTGTTTACAGATGCCGTTACTACTACACGTTTACAATGTCTGTGCGCCGAAACACTCGCAATGACATCCATCCACGCCAATAATTGTCCGCCGAATAAATTACCCAAGGTATTCGTGTCATTTGGCAATACAACCTTCGTAGAAATCGATAAGGTATCACATGCTTTTACTGCTTTCATAAGTGTAAAATTAGTGAAATATCAGGCACTCCGAAACAATTGTCCTTTTTGATGTGTTCGTAAGATGAAATAATTGTGAAATAATGAATAATTCATTAATTTTAACGCTAAACTATTTTGCTAGAAACAACACACTTATGAAAAAAAGACATCTACTCCTATCTTTTTTATCAGTCTTGACCATTTCCATGAATGCTTTTGCTCAGCAAAAGCGCGTTTTAGACCCCGGAAACATGCGCCAAGGCGAAACAATAGAATACTGCATTCAGCATAAAAAACAGGCTGAACTAATGAAAAATCCTGCCTATGTGAAAGCAAAAGAGTTAGATGATGCAGAGTTTGAAATGCTTTCTAAAAAAGGAGGTTCTGAAAAAGCAACCATTTATAAAATTCCAGTTGTTTTCCATGTACTGCATATGAATGGAGTAGAAAACATTTCAGACGAACAAATTTTGGATGCTCTTGCGCTTTTGAACAGAGATTATAGAAAACAAAACGCCGATACGGCGAATGTTCATCCGGATTTTGCCGGAATGCCGGCTGATATTGAAGTTGAGTTTGTACTTGCCACAAAGGCCCCAAACGGTACATGTTTTAAAGGAATTACACGTACTTACAATACAATCAGTTATGATGGTTCTGTTGGAAACAATCAAGTAGATGCAATTGTGGCAGGAAATGATGTTTATCAAGGTCAATGGCCTGGAAATAAATACATGAACATTTTCATTTGTGGTGATATTGGAGGCGCTGCTGGATACACATTTAATCCTTCTGGTTTCGCAGCGAATCAAATGACAAATGGTATATGGGTTTTACATGATTACGTTGGTTCGATAGGAACTAGTTCTGTCGGTACAAGTAGAACGCTAACGCATGAAGTTGGACACTGGTTAAACTTATCTCATACTTGGGGGTCAAATAATAATCCAGGAACTGCAGCTAGCTGCTCCGGAAATGGTGATCAAGTACAGGATACTCCAACATGTATAGGAGTGTCAGCGTGTGTATTGAATTCCAACACATGTAGTAACGATAATGCGTATTGGGGATTTGATATCCGTGACAATGTGGAGAACTACATGGACTATTCTTATTGTTCTAAAATGTTTACGCAGGGACAACGTACCCGAATGCGAACTGCATTGCAATCGACAAATACCGGTCGTGCGAATCTTTGGACAACAGCTAATCTTAACGCTGTAGGTGCAAATGGAGTTCTGTATTTATGTAAAGCAGAATTTACTGCTGATAAAACCACGATTTGTAATGGTGACGAAATTTCTTTTTCAGATGATTCCTATAATGTTGCGAATGCTTGGACATGGTCAATTACTCCTTCAAGTGGATGGTCTTATTCAAATGGTACCTCAGCAACAAGTCAGAATCCATCCGTCGTTTTTGATACACCAGGACTTTATACTGTGCAATTAACGTCGTCTGATGGCACCTTGTCGGATAGCGAAGTTAAAAACAACTTTATTCACGTATTAAATACAGCAGCTTCACTGCCTTTCTGGGAAGGATTTGAGGATTATTCAAGTTTATCAAATATCCAGGAATGGGATGTTTTTTCCTCGTCTGCAAATAACGAATGGACTATCGAATCAACAACGGGTTATTCCGGTGCGAAATGTGCGAAATTGATGAATTTTGGACAAGGAACAGCGAATGTAGATGACTTAACTTCTTCTCAAATCGATTTATCAACGGTGCCTTCAACAGGCACGGTTACCTTGAGTTTCCGTTATGCATACCGAAAAGTATTAACGGCTAATTATGAATATTTGAAAGTGTTTATTTCAGGAGATTGCGGAGCGGATTGGATTCAACGAAAAACAATCCAAGGCAATCAACTCTCTACACTAACGTCAACGACGTCTTGGAAACCGAATGCGCAAACGGATTGGGTTACAGTGCATATGACGAATGTAACAAGTAATTACTTCACAGATAAATTCCGCGTGCTTTTCCGATTTGAAGGAGAAGGAGGAAATAACATTTATTTAGACGATATTAATTTGTACAATGGTAGTCCTTCCAACGATCTAGTTACAGGTATTGCAGAGCATTCTTTTATCTCTCACTTGGAAATGTTCCCGAATCCAGCGGATGATGAATTAAATGTTTCTTTTGATCTTCCAAACACAGATGATTTAACTATTTCGATGGTAGACCTTTCAGGTAAAATCATTCAAACTCATTTGGTGAAAGCGAAAGAAGGTAAAAACCTTGTGATGATGAATACCCAAGAGTTTGCAGCTGGAATGTATCAATTACGCATTTTAACTTCAAATGGACAAAAAACATTGCCGTTTATCGTGAAATAGGAATTACAATGATTTAAAATAATTCAATAGGACAAGCGCTTTTGCTTGTCCTATTTTTTTTGTTAACTCTTCTTGAGTACATGTTTTAATTTTCTCAACAGACTTATATTCCTGAAGTAAAAGTGTCCATGTTTTTTCGCCGATTCCTTTAATTTCAGCTAATTCTGTTTGAAAAGAATTTTTACTACGCTTATTTCTGTGATGAGTGATTCCGAAACGATGGGCCTCATCTCTCATATGCTGAACCAATTTCAGTCCCTTCGAACGCCTATCTAATACTATGGACTTCGAATGATTTGGACGAAACAACTCCTCCATGCGTTTCGCTAAGCCAAAAACGCTAACTTGATCTGTAATCCCAAGCTCCTCTATGGATTCCATCGCAGCGCTTAACTGTCCTTTACCACCGTCAATGATGATCAATCCTGGCAATGGAGCCCCTTCATCTAAAAGACGTCTGTAACGCCTAAAAACAACCTCTTTCATCGTGTTGAAGTCATCTGGACCAACAACAGTCTTCACGTTGAAATGACGGTAATCATTTTTACTAGGAACGCCCTTTTTGAAAACAACACAAGAAGAAACGGCATTTGTCCCTTGTAAATTCGAATTATCGAAACATTCAATGTGATTAGGCAATGAAGTTAATCCTAGGGATTGCTGTAATTCAAGCAGTGCATCAAGTCCACCATGCTCCGAAACCTTGTTCATTTCTCTTTTCTTCAACTGCAAACGATAATGTTTTACATTATGTAATGACAATTCAACTAACTTTTTCTTTTCACCAATTTGTGGGCAATGAAAATGGAAGTCCGGAAAAATGGATTCAACTTTGTCAAAAACCAAAACTTCCTTGGATGAACTTTCAAACTTTAATCGAAGCTGTGGCAAGACATAAGTAAAAACATAGGCAATGTTTTCAGTAAGTTTTAATTCTAAATGAGAAGTGTAGGTATGAACAATTGCTCCTTCGCGAATGACCAAATAGTTGAAATACAAAAATTCTTCGTCTTGCTCGTAGGTAATGACATCAACTTCATTTAATGTGTGAGAAACAATCATCGATTTTGATTGATATTTTTCTATTTGCGCCAGTATCTCCTTTACTTTTTGAGCGCCTTCAAAATCATATTTCTCTGCCAGTTCAAACATTCTTTTTTTCAAGCTTAAACAAAGGGCATACGTTTTTCCCTGCAATAAAAGTTCAATGGAGTTTACCATTTCGTCATAGGATTCCTTTGATTGATAGCTTACGCATGGTGCAGCACATTTTCCAATGTGATATTCTAAACAGACCTTGTATTTTTTTTGATTGATTTTTTCTTGAGCCAGATCCAATGCACACGTTCGAAGTGTAAACAATTCTCGAATTAATTGCAGCAAAGTTTGCATTACCCGTCCATTCGGATAAGGACCGAAATACTTAGAACCATCCTTGATTTTCCTCCTTGTACTGAAAACCCTTGGAAAAGCTTCGTTTTTGACAACAATCCAAGGATAGGTTTTGTCGTCTTTCAGCAATATGTTATAGCGTGGACGATAGGATTTGATGAGGTTATTTTCTAACAGCAAAGCATCTAACTCCGAAGAAACCACGGTAAACTTTATATCTGCAATGTTTTTAACCAAAGCACGAGTTTTGCCATCCGTAATATTCGTCTTGAAATAAGAATGAACACGCTTAGTTAAATTCTTTGCCTTCCCAACATAAATAATCACCCCCTTTGCATCGAAAAACTGGTACACACCAGCATCTGTTGGTAGCACCTTGATTTTCTCTAAGACGAGGAGGGAATGAGTATTCATCGGATAAAATTAATCACAAAGTTTCAGAAGAACACGAGCTATGCTATCTTTGTTCTATGTTAGATGAATTCATTCGAAAATCTTTACAAGAGGATATTGGTGACGGAGATCACTCTACTCTTGCGTGTATTCCCGCTGAAGCTAAAGGGAAAGCAAAATTGCTCGTAAAAGAAAAAGGCATCATTGCCGGAATAGAAGTGGCAAAAAGAATTTATGAATTGGTAGATCCAACACTCGTTTTATCAGTGTATAAAAAGGATGGCGATACCGTTGAAGTAGGTGATATCGTCTTCCATGTTTCCGGTTCCTCACAGGCTATTTTAACTTCTGAAAGGTTGGTTCTTAATTGCATGCAACGAATGAGTGGAATTGCCACACAAACAAATCAAGTACTTCAGGTGATCGAAGGGTGTAATACGAAGGTATTGGATACGCGAAAAACAACCCCAGGCATACGTTTTTTAGAAAAATGGGCGGTTAAAATTGGTGGTGGTGAAAATCATCGTTTTGGACTGTATGACATGATAATGCTGAAAGATAACCACATCGATTATGCTGGAGGAATCAAAAACGCTATACAGAAAACGAAAAAATACTTAAGTGATTCAAAACGTACGTTAAAAATTGAAATTGAGGTGCGAAGTTTAGCGGAATTAAAAGAAGTTATTCAAATCGGAGGAGTAGACAGAATTATGTTAGATAATTTTACGCCAGAAAAACTAAAAGAAGCGTTAGAACTGATACCTGCATCCTATGAAACAGAGGCTTCTGGCGGAATTACAATAGAAAATATTCGTCCTTATGCCGAAACAGGTGTTCAATTCATTTCTATTGGCGCATTAACTCATTCAGTAAAAGGACTTGACTTAAGTCTGAAAGCAAGTTTTTAGAAAATAAAATTAAGCGTAACTGCAGGCTGAGACCACTAATTTGCCAAGTTGAAAACACTCTAATTTAACTTGTACCCATCCATTTTGTATTAACATCTTTCCGGAGTAAACCTCACCTGATTTCCCTTCAATAATTAATTCAGTTTTGAACTCAATTCCCGTTCGGTCATTTAATTTAAACATAGACTCTTTCATGGTCCAAAGTTTAGTCAAATCTTGTATCGAATCATGCCCAATAAACTGCTTTTCTTCATCGTTTACAAAGCGAGATGAAATTTGCTCGATTCGTGGATTGATCTCTTCGATGTCAATGCCAATATCGTTTGCACTTATACCAAGTGCGCAATAATTTTTAGAATGACTGATGGAAATAAATGTGTTCAAGTCATGCCTTAGATAAGGTTTTCTTGATTCCGAATAGTAAATAGGTGAGTGTAGTGTTGATTCGTTTCTGATTCGGCGGACACCTAAAAATTCAATTTTTCTGAATTCATTCTTAAGCTCGTTCAATTGACCTTGTTCTTCCGGGAATAATAACTCGTCCGAATAAGCCCCGAATGGCTTTTTTTCTTCAATAGCCACTGAACTCAATTCATCTGATAAATAAATTTTATAAAATGTTTTAGACATTTATCAATTAATTAACAGTTAGTTCATACACACACCGCAAAGTTGCTAATTAATTTTCATATATATTTTTTCAAATTTGTGAGGAAATCAATATGGATTTCTCTATATTTACAATCTTTAAAAAACGAGATATAGTAAAATTTATACGCATTCATATGGTGGGTAAACTAAAGTTATTGTTATTAAGTATCCTGTTTGTAGGAACTTATGCATTTTCTCAGTCGGGTCTTGGTACCCTAAAAGGGACAATAAAAGACGAATCAACGGGACTTCCAATTGAACTTTCGAAGGTCCTTTTGAAACAGGGAGATCAAATTAAAAGTGGAGCAACAACAGATGCTCAAGGAAAATTCCAGATCAATGGTATTCCTCCCGGAACCTATGATTTGCATTTTTCGAATGCACTTTCAGGCTACAACATGTCAGTGATGACCGGTGTTGCCATTTCCCCAGACAGAATTACCTTCTTAGATAATTTAACACTCGCGAAAAAAGTAAAAGATGAGCAAGAGGTAAAAGTTGTGATCTATAAAGTTCCACTCATTGATAAAAACGGTGGTGCATCTGGAGCAACAGTAACTCGTGAGGATATCAATAGAATGCCTGTTCGTTCTGCTGAAGGTGTCGCAAGATCTGTAGGTGGAGTCAATTCAAATGAAGGTTCAGGAGCAATTTCTGTTCGTGGTTCACGTTCTGATGGTACGTATTACTATATAGATGGGATTAAAGTTCGTGGTTCTGCCAATATCCCTAAATCGGCTTTGGAAGAAGTTGCTGTAATTACCGGTGGTGTTCCAGCTAACTATGGTGACGTAACGGGTGGAATTATCTCGATTACAACACGTGGCCCATCAGCAGTTTATTTTGGTTCGATAGAAGGAGTGTCTTCGGGTGTCTACTTTAAAGGTGCGGATCCTGATGGTTATGATGGTAAAGTATTTGGTCTGGATAAATATGGATATAACCTTGTAGAAGGAATGTTATCCGGTCCACTTTGGATGCAACGTGATTCAACTGGTAAAAAAACAAAACCAAAATTAGGTTTCTTAATTTCAGCTAACCTAACAGACCAATTAGATAGTCGTCCATTAGCTGGTGGCAGCTACCGAATTAAAAAAGATGTGCGCGATGAATTAATTGCGAACCCATTAAGACCGAACTCTACAGGATTTGGTACATTCCACAATGCTTTGTTCCTTCGTGAAAGTGATTTCGAAAAAACAGCTTGGAGAATGAATGCAAGGAATACTGTTTATTCTGGTCAAGCGAAAATTGATGTAAATACAGGACCATCTGTAAACCTTCAATTCGGAGCATCTATGAATTACAGCACCGGTAATAGTTATTCTTACGGAGGTTCTCTTTTGAATTTCTCGAACTTTGGATACAATAAATCTTATGATTATCGTGTATTCGGAAGATTGACACAACGTTTTAATAATGAACGTGAAGGAAGTAGTTCAAAAATCAAATCTGCACTTTATAGTTTGATGGTGGATTACTCAAAATCCTATAGTTCATCTTACGATCCAAAACATGAATATAATTTATTTAATTATGGATATGTTGGGAAATTTGTGACAACACGTAGACCATCTTACGTGTTCAATGATGCAACTCAAATGTATGTTCATGATGGATTCAAGGATGTAGAAGTTGCTTTTACTCCATCTGAAACAAATGCGACCTTAGCAGCGATCACAACTCAATACTTTAATATCTATGATGGTGCACCTTTTGGTCACTATGAGAACTTAACCCAAATCAACCAAGGAAATGCACTTCGTAATGGAGATTCACCACAAAGTGTTTATGGTATTTGGAGCAACATCGGTTCGCCATACAATGGTTTCGGAAAATTTGAAAATGACCAATTCCGTGTAACAGGTGCTGGATCAGTGATTATTGGAGATCATAGTATTTCTTTAGGTTTCGAATACGAACAACGCGTAGATCGTGGCTGGTCTAGTGGAGATTATGGTCCAACAGGAATTTGGAATATTGCTCGTTTGTTAACAAATTTCCACATCAAGGAATTGGATTTAAACAGTGGAGTTGTTTCCGATTCAGGTTCATTCAAGGCGATTACATACGAACGCTTAAATTCTGGTTATGCACACACAAGCGGCACAGGTGAATTTGGTGGTCAGTTAAACAATGACAATCAATCATTCTTTGATTACAATCTTCGCAACAAACTTAAATTAAATACAGCTGGAAACGATTTCATCAATATTGATGAATACGATCCAAATCTTTACCAATATGACATGTTCTCTCCAGATGAATTATTGAACAGTGGTAATTCATATGTTTCTTATTATGGGTATGACCATACAGGAAAGAAAGTAAAGGGCAATACAGATATAAATAAATATTTCAATGAGTATGATGAGAACCGCAACTACAAAAGATTTGTTGGTGCATTCCAACCAATTTACATGGCTGGATACATCATGGATAAGTTTGCCTTCAATGACATCGTATTCAATGTAGGTGTTCGTGTAGATGTATTCGATGCAAATCAACCAGTATTGAAGGATCAATATTTGTTCTACAACGCTAAGACGGTAAAAGAAGTGCGTGCACTGAAAGAAAGTGATCCAAACCAATATGCTTGGGTAAACTTACCGGAAGGAATGGCTGACGATAATATTGTTTATGTAAATGATGTACAAAATCCAACTGAAATCAAAGGATTTAGAACTGGAATGACTTGGTACAATTCAGTTGGTACACCAATTGAAGATCCTAAATTGGTTGAAGGTCCGAATGGTATCGCTCCATGGTTGCAAGATCCATCTTTGGAAACGCCTACGGCGGATGCTTTTACAGACTACAAAGCGCAAGTGAACATCATGCCTCGTGTAGCGTTCTCGTTCCCGATTTCAGAGGAGGCATCATTCTTTGCACATTATGACATCTTGACAAAACGACCAACTTCAGGTTACCGTTTTGATCCATATGAATACCAATACATCCAATCAAGAAATGCGGTAATCAGCAACTCGAATTTGAAACCAGAAAAAACGGTTGACTATGAGTTAGGATTCCAACAAGTTTTAACACGCACCTCCTCCGTTAAGATTTCTGCGTTCTACAGAGAGCAACGTAACAATGTACAGTTGGTGAACATTTTCCAAGCTTACCCAGCAACATACAAAACTTACGGAAATAGAGATTTTGGAACAGTAAAAGGAATGACAATAGCTTACGATTTAAGACAAACAGGAAACATCCGAATGACCGCAAATTATACTTTGCAGTTCGCAGATGGAACAGGTTCAGATGCGACATCCATGGGTGCGCTAGTGAATGCTGGACTTCCTAACTTGAGAAATATTTTCCCATACAGCTATGACCAACGCCATGCTTTCGCTGTAACTTTTGATTACCGTTATGGAGAAGGAAAAGATTACAACGGACCAGTAATTGGCAAGTCTAAGTTCTTGGAAAATACAGGTTTAAATATTTTCTCAAATTTCTACTCAGGAAATCCTTATTCTTCTCAAACGTTTATTACGGATGAAGGAATTGGTAACCTAGCAGCGGGAATCAATGGAACATTGAATGGTTCAAGATTACCTTGGTCGTACCGTTTGGATATGCAGTTTGATAAAACATTTAATTTGCAGTACGGAAATAAAGACAATAAGAAAAAAGTAGCCTTCTTAAATGTTTATGTACGTGTAACAAACATGTTTAACCAATTTAACCGTTTGAATGTATACCGTGCAACTGGAAACTGGGATGATGATGGTTACCTTGCTGCAGCATCTAGTCAAACGTCCATCCAGAACCAAACAGATGAGCAATCTTTCCGTGACTATTACATGATGAAGATTCAAAATCCGTTTAATATTAGTTCTCCAAGAACAATTCGTTTAGGAGTTAAATTTGATTTTTAAGAAAGCAACAAACGTAGAGATATGAAAAAGCAATTACTTGCAACGTTTTTTGGGGTTACAGTAGTGTTTAATGCACTGGCTTATCTAGGTCCTAACGACAAGATGTTAAAGCCGACTCCAACAACCAAAGGAGCCAATTGTAGTCCAGCGACAGCAAAACTATACATGGAATTCAACGACGTTAGAGCGTTAATTGAACAAGGTGGAAGTATGTTCCAAAACCGTGCAGCTGGTGTTGCCGCTTACGAAGTGCCAAAAAACAGTAAGCGATATGCAATCTTCGCTGGTGCATTGTGGATGGGAGGAACAGACGTAAACGGTCAATTGAAATTAGCAGCCTTACGTTATAGAAGTGGAAACGATTTCTGGCCTGGTCCGTTAACAGTAAATCCTGGTACAGGTGACTTTAATCCAGGAGCTTCAGTAGGAGCAGGAGTTACAAGGGATTTTGGTGAGGCAAATATTGACCCAGACCAATGTATCGCTTATGATAAGTTCTATACAATACGCAAGGCAGAAGTAATTCGTTTTAATATTTGGTGGGAATGTTCTCAAGGGATTGTTACCGAAGGTTGTAATGATGTACAAGCATTAACGAATGATGAATTAAATAGAATATACGGTTGGCCAGCTCATGGTGACGTATCTAGAGGTCAAGATTATTGGTTGGCTCCGTTCTATGACCGTGATGGTGATGGATCTTATAATCCAGATAATGGTGACCATCCTTGGTATGATGATATCCTTGGACGTGATGACATCGAATGTGGTGTAGATCGTCGTGTCTCTTTGTATGGTGATGAAACGCACTGGTGGGTATTTAATGACAAAGGAAACATCCACACAGAAACAAGTGGAGATCCAATCGGTATGGAGATTCGTGCCCAAGCATTCTCTTTCGCTACGAATGACGAGGTAAACAGAATGACATTCTATAACTACGAATTAATCAACCGTGGTACCCAAACACTTTACAACACATATTTTGCGCAGTATCTAGATGCGGACGTTGGAAACTATTCAGATGATTATGCTGGATGTGATGTTTCTCGTGGTTTAGGTTACATGTATAACGGTGACTTAAATGACCAAAGTGATGGTGGACGTTTAGGTTACGGAGAGAATCCTCCAGCAATAGGATGTGACTTCTTTGAAGGTCCGTACCAAGATGCTGATGGAATTGATAATCCAGGTCCTTATTTTGATGAAGTAGCTCAAGTTGATGTTGTACCAACAGTTGTTGATGCACTAGCTAACGGAGGTATTGTTTACAAAGGAATTGGTATTGGTTATTCTGATGGAATTATCGATAACGAACGATTTGGTATGAGACGCTTTACGTATTATACGTCAACATCTGCGTACCCTTACAATGACCCGGGTCCTGCATCAGAGTACTACCGATTCATGGAAGGTAAATGGGCAAATGGAGCAGAAATGTATTATGGTGGAGCTGGAACACAAGGGACAGTTTTGAGTGATTACATGTTCCCTGGAACGTCAGATCCATTGCATTGGTCAACTGGAGGACAAGATATGTCAGGTCAATTTCCTAACGGTTGGGATGAGTCAACAAGTAACAACCCTTCTGGAGATAGACGATTTGTTCAATCAGCTGGTCCATTTACATTACGTCCAGGAGCAACAAACAACATTACTGTAGGTATTGTATACGGTAGAAGTTCTGCGGGTGGTCTTATGGCTTCTGTAGATGCAATGAAACGTGCAGATACTAAAGCTCAAGCATTATTTGATGCATGTTTTAAAATTCTTTCTCCGCCAGATGCGCCAAAATTGACAATTCAAGAATTAGAGAATGAATTAATTTTAATGTTGGAAAACCCATCTTCTTCGAACAATTACCAAGAAGGTTATGCGGAAATGGATGAAGTAAATATTCCGGATCCAACTGTTGATCGTTACTACCGTTTCGAAGGATACCAAATCTTCCAATTGAAAGATGCAGAAGTATCTATCGCGGACATTGCTGATCCTGATAAATCTCGTTTGGTAGCACAATGTGATAAAAAGAATAATATTTCTAGAATCATCAATTTCGTGTATGATGAGGCTTTAGGTTTCTCCATTCCAGTGGAAAAAGTGAAAGGTGGAAATGTTGGGATCCATCATACTTTCCAAGTGAAAGAAGATGCCTTTGCACAGGGTGAGAGAAAATTGGTAAACCACAAAACATATTACTATGTTGCGGTTGCTTATGCTTACAACCAATTCAAGGAATACAATCCAAATGATCCTTTGTTATTAGATGGACAAAAAATGCCTTATATTTCTTCACGTATTAGTTATGATGGAACAGCAATTAAATCAGTTCCTGCTGTACCACACAACCCAATGCCAGAGGCAGACGGAACAGCTCAAATGATTGCTTACGGTTCATCTCCATTAATTACACGTTTGGATGGATACGGCAACGGAAATCGTTCATTAGAATTGACAGCTGAAACGGAAAAAACAATCTTGGAAACAGGTTTCATGGAAAATCCTACCTATGATTACGGACGTGGTCCAATCAACATCAAAGTGGTGGACCCATTGAATTTAGCGAGTGGATATTTTGAATGTAAATTCAACGATTACACAGCA